>JAYTGH010000229.1:0-2012 GCA_043733645.1 Flavobacterium sp.
GACGGCTCAACTAAATATAACGCTGAACCCGATTTTAAATTCATCATCATAGAGAAATACATCTCAGTCGAAAACCAATTTGCTTTCAAAGAAGGTTGGTTATTAACCACTTACTTCTGGCTTAAAAAACTATCATTATCTGATGAAAAAGCATTTGGTTTAGACAAAAGTGATGTAGCTTTAGAAGAGTATCCGATGGTGTATTCCCCAGTAACTAACTTAGAATTAAACAGAAAATAAACTATTTTTGAAACATGAAATTAATAATAACGAAATGTTTTGTTTTCCTTTTTTTTAGCAGCTTTATTGCGGCACAGGAAAAGAATGATGTAAAAATTTCCTTCTCAGGTTTCCTAGAAACCTATTATGCCTACGATTTCAATAATCCTAATACTGAAAAAAAACTTCCGTTTATGTATAATTATAATAGGCATAATGAGTTCAATTTGAATATCGGATTGCTTCGTTCAAAAGTGGAATATGAAAATGCCTATGCCAGTATAGCAATACATTCAGGGACTTATGTGGAGGATAACTATGCTAATGAAACTACCAAAATACTCAATGAAGCTTTTATTGGTCTTTATTTAGATAAAGACAAAAAACAAACTATTGAAGCCGGAATTCTACCCAGTTATATTGGGTTTGAAACCGCTACTTTGGCTAGCAATCTTACCTTGACTCGTTCTATCTTGGCCGAGAACTCACCTTATTTTATGACGGGTGTAAAATATGGCTATAAACCCAATGATAAATGGAACTTCGCTTTTTTAGTTACCAATGGTTGGCAGAAAATACAACGTAATAACGCTAAAATTCCACCAGCTGTAGGCTCACAAATAAGTTATAAACCAAATGCTAAGTCATTATTGAACTGGAGTTCTTTTTTGGGCAAAGAAATGTATAATGATTATTGGGGCATGCGTTTTTTCAATAACTTTTACTGGGATTATCAATGCACTAAAAACTGGAGAATCATTACTGGTTTTGATATTGGGATGCAAGATATTAATCCAATCAAAACCGATTATCAAATTTGGTATAGCCCGGTGATTATGACGCAATATACTTGGAATAGCAGATGGCAAACGGGGCTAAGAGCCGAATATTATCAAGATAAAAACACTATTCTTATTGCTACTAATGAAGCTTTTAAAACGTTTGGAAGTTCTATAAACGTTGATTATAATGTTAGTGCTAAAGTAAAATTTAGAACCGAAGCCCGTTATTTGCAAAGCCAAGAAAAGGTATTTTTGAAAAATGATTTACCAACTAACAATAACTTTTTTATCACAACCAGTTTGGCTTTCGAATTCTAACAATCCGCTGCAATTAAACCTTTGTCTTGAGTTCCGCCCTTTAGTCCAGCTAAAGTTGCTGCACCTATAGCCGATAAAACCCCAATTTCTGCCTGACAAGGGCCTATTGCTGCTAATCCAGGAGATCAATTTGAAGGCTGGGATTGTTCTACCAATTTAGATTTTATGCCCAATCAGAGTATTACGTTTCGTGTGGATGTGGTTCATAGAGAATCTAGTTTCTTTATTTTGCAGGAAGTGGTGGTGTAACTTCGCCAATAGGCTATACTACAACACCATTGCCATCAGACTGGAAACCTGATTTAGTAAAAATGGAAAACAGAATTATTTTTGCGGTTTTGTTTAGGATATAATTTTAAAACGGATACCCAATTGCCAAATTGAAAATCAGGTTATTACTTCGCCAAGGACCACTTGCAAAATTGATTTCGTTTAGTACCCAGCGCTGACCATTTGGCAAATAGGGTTTTCGTATTGGAAATGCCAAATCGGTTCGAAGCACTAAAAAGTTGAAATCAAATCGGAGTCCGGCTCCAACACCAACTGCGATTTCATTCAAAAAGTCTTTGGTAAATTGTGAGCCCGGTTTGTTTTCATCCTTGTTTAAAAGCCAAATATTTCCGGCATCCATAAATAATGCACCATTTATAAAGCGGTAAATATTGGTTCGGTATTCTGTATTGAATTCTAACT
>JAYTGH010000230.1:0-2007 GCA_043733645.1 Flavobacterium sp.
AGAAAACAAAATTGCCAAATCGGGTGATAAAACGTATTATGTTCAGGTAATTGACTCTAAAAACAATGTGTTAGGTGATAAAGCAACCATTTCGTTTGGTGATAAATCGTTAACGTATAGTTTTACAACAACGGTAAAATATGAAAACAAAACAGTTGAAGTTTCAGAACAATTACCAGGAAAAGATTTTGCTAAAGGAACTTATTTTGTCAATGTATTTGACAAAGGAGATTTGGTTTCGAAAAGTAGCTTTAGTTTACGATAATCATTTTTAAATAATTAAAAGAAAAGAAGAGTCTCGATTTGTCGGGACTCTTTTTATGAAACTAACTTTCCGTTTAGCAGAACTTGATCAATCAAATCGGTTCCAAAAGAATAGGGTAATCCATAGAATGAATTCAAAGGTTTTGTGATAATGAGATTAGCTTTTTTACCAACAGTTATACTTCCGTGAGTTGCCGAAATTCCCATAGCATAAGCACCGTTTATGGTCGCAGCATTAATGGCTTCTTCAGGAGTCATTTTCATTTTGATACAAGCGGTTGCCACAACAAAATTCATATTTCCTGAAGGCGATGTGCCTGGATTAAAATCGGAAGCCAAGGCTAGAGGCAAACCAGCGGATATCATTTTTCTCGCTGGCGTGTATGGAATGCTTATAAAATAAGAGCAACTTGGTAACGCAACAGGCATCGTTTCAGAATTTTTTAAGACTTCAATATCTTCATCGGTTACAATTTCTATATGGTCAACAGTAAGTGCGTTGTATTTTACACAAGCTGCAATTCCATTGATGGCCGTAAACTGATTGACATGAATTTTGGAACGTAATCCATATTGTTTTCCAGCTTCCATAATTCGTTCGGTTTCTGCTACGGAGAAATAACCCGTTTCACAAAACGCATCAATATAATCTGCCAATTTTTCTTCTGCAATTTTTGGCAAAATTTCATTGATTAACAAATCGATATAACCACTATGATTTTCTTTGTAAGCTAAAGGGAAAGCATGAGCACCAAGGAAAGTTGCCTTGATAGTAATTGGATAATTAGCAGCGAGTTTTTTGATGACGCGTAGCATTTTGAGTTCACCATCAACTGTTAATCCGTAACCCGATTTAATTTCGACTGCTCCAGTTCCTTGTTGGATAACTTCTTCGAGTCTTTTTTTGGATTGGTTATAAATTTCTTCTTCCGAAGCTTCGTTCAGTTTTTTTGCAGAATTTAAAATACCACCGCCACGATTAGCAATTTCTTCATAAGTTAAACCATTAATTCTATCCACAAATTCCTGTTCGCGATTGCCAACATAAACAATATGCGTATGGCTGTCGCACCAAGAAGGCAAAATCATTTTTCCCTGAGCATCAATCGTTTTATCAGTGTTTATTTTTGGACAATTTTCCATTGAACCAAAAGCTGCAATCGTATCATTTTCAATTAAAAGAAAAGCATTTTTTATCAAAGGCAAAAAAGCCATTTCACTTCCGGAAACTTTATCTATCGATGTTTCTCTAACTTGAAGAAGTTCTTTTATGTTGATGATTAACGTTTGCATAAAATGATTTTTGGTAAAAATAGTTCTAAAAAAAGAAATAGTATTAAATTTAAACAAATTTAGAATTCGTGAGAAAAATTAAATACAAAAAAGGGAAAAAAGTACAACCTACTTTATTAGAATATACAGGAATTCATAAGTATACACAAACAGAAATTCAATTGTTTGTTTATGATTCAAATGATTTAGCAGAGTTTCATGAATTTGAAGTTAGCGAAATCCATAAGCATCTTGATTTCGGTAAGACTAATTGGCTGAATGTTCATGGTTTAAATGATATTGATGTTGTGAAAAAAATTGGCGATTGTCTAAACGCAGATAATTTTATGCTTTCCGATATTTTGAATACCACCAAAAGAACAAAGCTTGAAGAGTATCATGATACTTTATTTTTTAATATTAAATCACTCTTGCCGGAAGAAGACACCAATAACATTAATGTCGAACAAA
>JAYTGH010000231.1:0-2007 GCA_043733645.1 Flavobacterium sp.
AGTGTAAGATCTTTTGTCCAATTAGAAATAAGATTAGAGAACTCAAAACCATATTCTCCATTGCCCAAAATACCAGTTCTTTCATTTCTTACTTCATATCCGTGACAATAAGGGCAGTGTAAAACGGAAATGCCCCAACATTCGGCATACCCCTCAATTTCAGACATAATATCTTTAATGCCGGTTGCAAAAATTAATTTCTTTGCATTAAACGTTTCACCGGTGGCTGTCTGAATTTCAAATCCTTTTTTGGCTTTCGCGCCATTTGTTGCCAAACCGTTGAAAAATGTTACTGTTTTATACATTTCTACTTGCTGCCTGGCAAGAGTTGCTATTTCTTTAGGTGCCTTTCCGTCTTGGGTGATAAAGTTATGCGAATGAGGCGTTTGTCTGTTACATGGCTTGCCATTATCAATAATCAAAACTTGTCTTAAAGCCCTGCCCAAAGACATACCCGCAGCAAGTCCTGAATAACTACCACCAACGATTATAACATCAAATTGTTTACTATCTGTCATTCTATTATGTTTTGTTAATTTTAATAAAGGGAATCGTAATGCCACTGCTGTCATACGGAGTGTACTTTGCCTGATCAATTCGCGTCTGGAAGATGTGGCAGAGGTTTACCTGCAACTTTTATCCTGCCTTATCCTTTGCCATTTTTAGGTAAAAACAGGCGGACGATTAAATCCACAAATGGTACACCAACAAACATGATCCAGGGAACTAAAGTAAGTGTTAGTATGCAAGTCCTTTGGTACAATGGCAGTGCGGATAATGTTTGCCCGAACAGGTAAAAAAACAATGTGATTGATGGATAGATTACTACCCATATCTTTAATGATGCAATTAATTTCATTTTCGTTTTCATACTGAATACTTTTTTGAATAGTTGTATTATTTATTCAGCAAAGATACTTCCCCATGTAATTTGCAGAATAGGACAAAAATGAAGTTGAATAGGACTTATTTGAAATTGTTTCTGAAGGCCTCAGGTGAATAACCAGTATGTTTTTTAAAAAACCTTGTAAAATAGGAAATGTCTTCGTAACCAAGATGATCTGCAATTTGGTTTACCTGATTTGATGTTGCAAGAAGGTACCTTTTGGACTCCAATATAACATATTCATTAATGAGTTCTGAGCAGTTTTTACCCAACGTTGCTTTAGTGATTGCATTAAGTTGAAAGGAGGAAAGATTCAAAATATCAGCATATTGTGACACTTGTTTTTTGCTAAAAATATGAGTCTCCAAAAGTTCTAAAAATTCCTCAAGGCGTTCCTGATTATAAGAGGTGTTAGTATTCGAGAGGACTTTGCTATTCTGCTGATCCCGTGTAAGTTCGATAAAGAAAATTCCCATGTTCGCTTTTATGACTTCATGATATCCTTCCTGTTTGTCAGTGTATTCCTGAAAAATAGATATCAATATCGAAAGTAATTTTTTGAATTGATTGGCATCAAGCTGACAATGGTTCTTATTACTGGCCTTGCGTAAAAGCTGATTTGATACTTTGTCATGGGGAAAATAGAAATCAATTTTAAATTCCATCAGGTATCCTGTACTTCCAGCTTTCAAAGTAAGTTGATGTACCTGGCCCGGACGCATGAAGAAGACAGAATGATCACAAACTTCGTAGAATGAAAAGTCGATCTCATGATTACCCTTTCCATTTTCCAACGCAAGGATATGAAAGAAATCATGTCTGTGAAGCTCCTGAACCATATCTTTTCCTGCAAGTAAATCCCTGACATCACGTATGCTAAAGCTTTCAGAAAAATCCGGCTCTTTTTGTAGTGTTTTAATGTGTCTTATAGGTATTTTGTCCATTTTATTTCTTGCTATAAAATTGTCAACAAAGATATTAGGATAATGTTTTAGTCAAATGAAATTATGTTTTGTAGATAATACAGTTGTTGGCAGAAAAATAATACTTCCTTCTGGTGCGTTTCGATCGCATAGAAGACTATGTAAAGAAGCGTAACAAGTTTAAAGAAACCACGCAAT
>JAYTGH010000232.1:0-1991 GCA_043733645.1 Flavobacterium sp.
GCTTAACTTCTAACCTTTCTACATTGAATAATGTATATGGTGGAATGCTTTCTGCAATGAGTAACAAAGGATAATTAGTTTTATAACTATATATTTTAAACAAAATAATAATTTAAACTAATTAGAAAAAATGGCAGGAGGAAAATTAACCCCTAGACAGAAGATGATTAACCTGATGTATTTGGTTTTCATCGCAATGTTGGCATTAAACATGTCAAAAGAAGTATTATCGGCTTTTGGAATTTTAAATAATAAAATAGAGAGTTCTAACTCAATTACTGATACAAGAAACGAAAGCTCTTTCGCGCAGCTTCAACAAAAAGCTCAAGATCAACCATTACAATATGGTGATAAAAAAGCCAAAGTTGATAAAATCAGAGCTCTGTGTAAAGAATATACTGATTACATCGAAGGGATAAAAACTGAAGTTACTAAAAAATTCCCTAAAGATAAACAAGGTAACTATCCATGTGAACAAATGGATAAAAGTGATGAGATTGACAATATGTTCTACAAAGGAGATAAAGAGTCAGAAAAAGGTAAAGAATTCTTAGAGAGAATCAGAGGATTTGCAGGTAAAATTAAGGCTATTGGTGGAAGTTCTATTTCAGAACCATCTATGAAAACAATAGAAAAAAGATTTGCTACTGAAGATGTTTATTCAGAAAAAGCGGAAGCAAAATTACCTTGGTTAGATTATAACTATCACCATTTCCCATTGATTGCATCGGTTACTAAATTGACACAATTGCAGGCAGATATCAAAACAACTGAGAGTGATGTCATGGAAGGAATGTTTAAATCGGACTTAGTTGCTGCAGCTTCATTAACAGCATATCAACCAATTGTAGTTCCTGAAAAAACAGCTTTCTTTCAAGGAGAAGCAGTTAAAGGAAAAATTATCTTAGGAAAATTTGACCCAACCTTGGTAGCTAAATCAGTTATTGTAAACGGACAATCTGTTAAAGCTACTGCCGGTCAGGCTGAATTCTCTTTCGGTGCTGGTGCAGTAGGAGAGCATGAAATTACAGGTTCTTTCAACTTTGATGAAGGTGGAAAAGAAATAAAATTACCAATCAAAGGAAACTATGTTGTTGTTCCTAAACCAAATTCAGCAAATATTTCTGCTGATAAAATGAATGTTGTCTACAGAGGGTTACCAAATCCAATGACTATTTCATTTGCAGGTATTACAGATAATCACGTTAGTGCTTCTGCTCCTGGTATGTCTAAAGGTGCTAAACCTGGTGCATATAATCTTAATCCAGGATCTGGAACAGAAGTAACCGTTAGTGTAACCGGTGAGTTGCCAGACAAATCTAAAGTTTCGGATAAGAAAGTATTTAGAATTAAAAACATTCCTGCTCCACTTGGTGCAATTGGAGGCGTGACGGGAGTTCAAAAAGGTGCTAAATCTCGTTTACAAGTGTCTAAAATTAGTGCTGTTTTACCGGATTTCTTGTACGACTTAAACTTTGAAGTAACACAGTTTACATTTAAAGTTCCTGGTCAGCCTGCAATTATCGTAAATGGAGGAGCAATTGATGCAAAATGTGCTGCGGCATTAGCTAGAGCGGCTAAAGGAGACCAGATTACAATTTCAGATATTAAATCTAGAATTGCAGGTCAAGGTATTAAGCCTCAAACAGCGGCACCGGTAATTTACGAAATACAATAATAATTTAAGTTGAAAAGAAACCTACTTAAATAACTTATATTATACATTATGAAAATTAAAAATCTTTTATCAGTGATTTTTGCAGTAGCAATGGGTGCTTCAACTTATGCTCAGGCCAATTTGTTGAATTCCAAAACTCCGGATGAGATTGGAAAGAAAACACCTGCACAGTTAATTTCTGACAATGACAAGCCATTGCCTTACGGTTATGTTCACGACAGAGACGTGTTAATGGGTAAAACCATTTGGGAGTTTGTTGATATTGACGAAAGAATTAATTTTCCTTTGTATTATCCTATAGATACTAATTTTG
>JAYTGH010000233.1:0-1988 GCA_043733645.1 Flavobacterium sp.
CTTTCCAATTGGTTTTTGATGATGTTGCTGCTAATTTTGTTGTTGTCACTCAAATCGTCATAATCTAATGCGTTTAAATCGGCTAACCATTTTTTAGAAAAGGCAACATTGTCTTCAAAAGCGGCTGCGTTGGGAACAACCATTTTATCATAATATTTGCCATAACCTGCATTGATTGAGCCAGAAGGATATTGTTTCCAATAAGCGTCTAAAAATTTAGTTTCAAACGATGCGAAGTCTGCATCTTTATTGCTGTTGTTTTCTTTTTTATCAGATTTACAACTAACGAATGTAATGGTAAGCAAAACAAGAAGTCCTGCAATTGTTTTTTTCATGAGATTGGTTTTGATTAATTAATTTTGGATTACGAATTTACAAAAAATATCAGTAACTTTTAGTTGTAAATTGTTACAGCAATTTCACCTTCTTTAAATTGTCCTTTAGTATACCATTGATGTCTTCGGAGATTTGTAGTTTGTAGTTCAGATATACATATAAAACACCAACCAAAATCGATTTCAATCCGATATTGATAATAGTGTGAAAAGGGAAATCCCAGAAGTAAAATAACAAGAAGCAAACCGCTAAGATTCCTAGCGATTCCAATGTTTTATTGGTAAATGGATATAAGTCCATTTTCTTAACCACAAACAAAAGTTTAATCGTATTGTAAATCATCACTGTAATTAAAGTTGCAAAAGCCGAACCTTCGATGCCGTAAAGCGGAATAAAAATCATGTTCAAAACAATCATCAAAACCACAGTAAAAACGCCAAATAACAATACGGTTCTGTAGTGTTTCGTATTCACAATAATCGAATTGTTATTGCCCAGTAAAACATCGTAAAATTTGGATAATCCAATTAGAAAAACGACCAGAATGCCGCCGCTGTAATCTTTCGGAATCAAATGATACATTTCTTTTATATTCACAAAAATCAGTATCATGATAAAACCGCCAATAACCTGCAAATTGATAGCGCTTTTTTTATACAAATCATTCAGTTCATCGTGTTTGTTTTCGACCATCAATTTGGCAGTAATCGGAGCAATGATTTGGGTCATAGCCCGACTTGGAACAGCAATCACAGTTGAAATAAAAATCGCTACAGCATACAATGCATTTTGACCAATATCTTTGTATTGCGGAATCATAACCTTATCAAAATCGACCAACATCACTGCCACGCCACCCGAAACAATAATAAATAATGAATACAGAATAATTTCCTTGACATTTGCCGGAATAACAAATCGCAATACTGGCATTTTTACTGAGATAGCGTAAATTTTCATTCCAAGTAATTGTGCAAAATAGGCGAGAGCTACACTATAAACGAAGGTGTCTTTGGCAAGCCAATTAAAATGAACTCCAATAAGCAGTATCATAACGGTAAAACGAACGAGAACTTCGCTAATAAAATTTCCTATTACAGACTTCATATGCACTTTGGCCCAAGCATAAAGCACTTCGAAGTAAGCCATAAATAATCCAATAACGGGAATCAACCAAAAGAACGGTTTTAGTGTTGGGTTTTCCTGTATCCAGCTGTGTGAAATATCATCGTAGAAAATATAAAACCCCAACCCAAGTGGAATGATTAAAGCCAACGGCAGTATCAACATGAAGGTTAAAAATTCATCGCGCTCTTTCTGATTTTTATACGAAGAAAAAAATCTAATCAAAGTATTCTGCGCGCCAAAAGCCATCAAAGGCATCATAATATTCGCGCCCGAAAGCACGGTGGCTACAATTCCGTAATGCAATTTTCCGAGAAAGTTGGTGTACAAAAACAACGCATTAATAGCGCCAATCCCAAATCCAAGAAACGTGATGATGGTGTTTTTAATAGATTGACTTTGAACGATTCCCATATTTAGGTTCGATTTACGATTTACGAAGTTAGAGGTTTTTAATTATTCCCCGCAGTTAGCATTATAATAATCTACTAAATCTTTCAGCTCACTGAAGTTGTATTCGTGATTTT
>JAYTGH010000234.1:0-5765 GCA_043733645.1 Flavobacterium sp.
ACGTTACAAATGGTTTAGGTTTTTTATTTACAACCGAAATTACAATTGCTTCTGATACTAAATGCACTGTAAAAATTGTTTCTTTTGAAAAACAGGAAATGCCAAAATTTCATTTGCATTTAGCTGTTGCACCAACCAAAATGAATGAACGCTACGAATGGTTTTTGGAAAAAGCTACCGAAATTGGAATCCAGGAAATCACACCAATTATCTGCGACCATTCCGAAAGAAAGGTAATCAAAACTGATAGATTTCAGAAGATTTTGGAAAGTGCCATGAAACAATCGCTACATTATTATATGCCAAAATTAAATGAACCTATTCCCTTTAAAGATTTTGTCAAAAGCCAAAACTCAGGACAATTATTCATAGCGCATTGCGAAGAAACAGCAAAGAAATCGTTGAAAAATGAATTAAAAGCTAATCAGGATATAACGATTTTAATTGGTCCCGAAGGTGATTTTTCTGTTAAAGAAATCGAACAGGCCATTGCTACTAATTTTATTCCTGTATCTTTGGGAGCAACACGATTGCGCACAGAAACAGCAGCGATAGTGGCATGCCATAGCGTTGTATTAATTAACGAAAATAAAACTCTGTGAATCTCTTGTTTTTCTCTGCGAATCTCTGTGAAACAAATCACAGCTATTACACAGAGATTCACAAAGTAGCTCAGAGATACACAGAGAAAAATTAAATTTATGAATAGAGTATTTTATTTTTTTATACTGATTTCTTTTACCTCATTTTCTCAAGAAATAGCTTTGTTAAAATATAATGGTGGGGGCGATTGGTATGCTAATCCGACTTCTTTGCCCAATTTGATAAAATATGCCAATCAAACGATTAATACTAATATTAAATTAAAACCAGCCACCGTTGAACCCGGAAGTTCTGAAATTTTCTCCTACCCTTTTGTGCATATGACTGGTCATGGCAATGTGGTTTTCAGTGATGCTGATATAATTAACTTGAGGAACTATCTGCTTTCCGGCGGATTTCTGCATGCCGATGATAATTACGGAATGGACCAATACATTCGCAGAGAAATAAAACGTATTTTCCCTAACAATGACTTGGTTGAAATTCCGGCTAATCATTCGATTTTTCAAAAGCCAAATTTGTTTGCCAATGGATTACCAAAAATACATGAGCATGATGGAAAAAGAGCTCAGGCTTTTGGTGTTTTTGTTGATAATCGCTTGGTTTTACTCTACACCTATGAATGCGATTTAGGTGATGGATGGGAAGATCAGGAAGTGCACAACGATCCTAATGACGTTCGTGAAAAAGCATTAAAAATGGGTGCTAATATTTTGAATTATATTTTTAATAATTAGAAACATATAGTTTTTCTTTCCTTTTTTTTATATAAATAATAAGTAAATTACGTAAAATGATGTTGTTTTACGATTTGTTGATAAAGTAACTAGGATTTTTTAACAAGCTGTTAAAATATTTCATAAAATTGTATAAATTATTTAACAAAAATAGAATAACTATGAAAAAAATATGTTTATCGTTAGCTGCTTTACTAGTCTTATTTTCTTGTCAAAAAGGAGATGATACCCAAACAACTGCTAAAGCCTCGAGAAGAATTTGTGCTTCTCAAGAAGTACTTGAAAGACAATTAAAAGAAAACCCAGAATTGGCTTCTAAAATGGCGCAAATTGAAGCGTTTACTGAAAATGCAGTGTTAGACCATAATCGTTTAGTAAATGGAAAAATTCAAATTCCGGTTGTTGTAAATGTGTTGTATAGAACCGCAGCCGAAAATCTTTCTCTGACTCAAATTCAATCTCAAATTGATGTTTTAAACAACGATTTTAATGCCCTAAACTCTGATTATAATCAAGTTCCGACTTTATTTGCTGGGGTAAAAGCTAATGTGGGAATCTCATTTGTTTTAGATCAGGTAATTAGAAAAGCAACTACCAAAACATCTTGGGGAACAAGAGATGCCATTAAAAAAACAAAACAAGGTGGATTAAATCCAACAAGTCCAACTACAAAATTAAACCTTTGGGTAGGAACGATTGGTGGTGGAATTTTAGGATATGCCCAGTTTCCTGGTGGTCAATCAGCTACTGATGGCGTTGTAATTGATCCATTGTATTTTGGGGTTTACAGCAATTCTAGTTCAAGTTATCCTTATAACCTTGGAAGAACAGCTACTCACGAAGTGGGACATTGGTTGAACTTGCGACACATTTGGGGAGATGCTAATTGTGGAGATGATTTAGTTTCAGATACGCCAACTCATGATTCAGCCAACTTTGGTGTACCAACCTATCCTCATTACAGCACTTGTACAGGAACTCCGGTTGAAATGACTATGAACTATATGGATTATACTGATGATAGAGGAATGTACATGTTCTCTTTAGGCCAAAAATCAAGAATGGATGCTATATTTCTTTCTGGTGGCCCAAGATTTTCTTTCGCTCAGCCATAAATTTATTTATATAAATTTGATAAAAACTCGTCTCGTTTGTCATAACGAGACGAGTTTTTTTTTATTTTTAATGAAATTTATTATCAATGGATAAATCCATTTTATCGACAGAAATTCAAGAATTTATTACTTCAAATTTAAATGCTGATGTTTCCAAATTAGCGCTGAAAAAAAACAAATTCCCGGCTTCGGATTGGACCACAATTCTGAATCAAATTGTGTCTAAACAAAAAGTCAAAAGTAAACTTCCGACATGGTTTAATGCTTCCCATATTTATTATCCGAGTAAAATTTCTGTCGAGCAAACTTCTTCTGAAAAAACGGCTGAATATAAGTCCAGATTAGTTTCCGGCGATAAACTGATTGATTTAACTGGCGGTTTTGGCGTCGATGATTTTTACTTTTCTAAAAAAGTAAATCAGGTTACTCATTGCGAAATCAATACCGAATTATCCGACATTGTTGCGCATAACTTTGAACGATTACAAGTCAAAAATATTGAATGTATTGCAGGCGATAGTTCCGAAATTCTTATCGCATTAAATCAAAAATTTGATTGGATTTATATTGATCCTTCGAGGCGAAATGATGCTAAAGGCAAAGCATTTATGCTTAAAGATTGTTTGCCAAATGTTCCCGAATTGTTGGATTTCTATTTTGAATCTGCCAATAACATCATGATAAAAACAGCACCAATTTTAGATATTTCCGCCGGATTATCAGAGTTGAAAAATGTAAAAACAATTCACATCATCGCACTTGAAAACGAAGTCAAAGAACTGCTTTGGATTTTGGAAAAAAATTATTCCAAAAGCATTGAAATCGTTACCTGCAACCTGACAAAAGATACCGCTGAAGAATTTATTTTTGAACTCGGAAATTCACTAATTTCGTATTATGGTTTACCTAAAAAATATGTATTCGAACCCAACGCAGCAATAATGAAATCTGGCGGATTTGATGAAGTTACGGCTCAATTTGAGGTTGACAAACTGCATCAACATTCACATCTTTATACCTCTGATATTTTGATTGATTTTCCTGGAAGAGCTTTTGAAATTGAAAACTGCTTTGAATACAACAAACAAAACATGAAATCGATTTTAGAAAACAAAAAAGCCAACATTACCACTCGAAATTTTCCGGAAACGGTAGAAAAAATTCGCAAAAAGTGGAAAATTACTGATGGCGGAAATATGTATTGTTTTTTCACAACTGCTGCAAATAATAACAAAATAGTTTTACTTTGCAGCAAATTAAAATAGACTATGAAAAAGATAATTTTAGCTTTATTTCTTTTTGCTAACTTAAGTGCATTCGCTCAAAAGCCATGTGAAATAGACACCAATGTTACCGATAGTTTAGGCACTTTTAAATCGACTAAACAATCCATCATTTTTGAAAGAAGTTTTGCGGGCAACTCAACAGACATCTTTTTTGCTTTGACCAGTGTTAATGGCGTTTTAGGCCTTGATACACAAATTTTAAGAAGAAGTTCCGACTTTATCAAAGCCAATTGTCTTGATGCTAATTCGAGGATTTATTTGCAATTAAACAATGGCAAAATTGTGACTTTGATTTATGTAGGAAATGAAACCTGTGGTACATTAATAAGTGGTGAAAATCATCTTGACAGCCGAATTACCATTGGTTCATTTGTGTTTTCAAAAGATAATTATGAAGAGTTGAAAGTATCGCCGGTAACGTTTATGAGGATGAAATTTGCAGGAGAAACTATTGATTATCCTTTTAAAACAGAATTTACGGCTGAGATGGACAAGAAAACCTATCAACCCGAAAATTACTTTATTGATTATTTAAAGTGTGTTGAAAACTAATTTTCGCAGCGCCATTTCTGATTGGAAACTTCGTCTTTATTACTTCCGGTTAAATTATAATGCCACCATTCTGAATCAAACGATTTGAAATTGTGCAGCAACATAATTTCTTTTAAAAACTTTCTGTTAGCCAAAATTGTATCCGAAAGTTGAAGATAATTATGACTGGCTTCTTTTCCGAAGAAATCAAATTTGGTTCCCATATTGACTTCCACACCAAGAGAATCTACCAGCGAAATATCTACAGCTCCACCACGATTGTGAATAGAACCTTTCTTTGGATTTGCCACAAAATTAGCATCGGGAACGATTTTCCACATCTTCTTCTGAATAGACTTTGGACGATAACAATCGTAAAGTTTTATTCTGAAACCTTTTGTTAAAAACGATTTATTAGCTTCTAATAAAGCCTTCACAGTTTTTACTCTGAGGAAACACGCCTCACAAGGATATACTTTTTCTTTTAGAAAATTATCGGCTGTGGCATATTTCATGTCAAATACAAAATCTTTGCTGTAATTTCTAAGATTGACAAAAGCATTGCTGTCAACTTCTTTTGTTATATCCAATAGAACCGGAGATTTCTTTGAATCGAGATACGTTGATTTGCAGGACACGAGCATAAGCGAGCTGGCGAAGCAAAACAACAAACCGATTAGCAACAAACAAATTATTTTTTTACTCACGCAAAATAATTTGTTTTTTTGGAGTTCGTGAATCTTCGATTTCATAACCTTAAACTTCATCACTTGTAAACGTAGTGAAACTTTTCTTTTTGAATGGTCTGATGATTAATCTTCCTTCTCTGTCAAACCAAATATAATTGTACAACCAATTGAGGAAAACTACCGCTTTGTTTTTGAAGCCAATTAGCGAAAACAAATGCACAAACATCCATACAAACCAAGCAAAAATACCACTGAAATGATAATGCGGTAAATCGACGACAGCTAGGTTTCTGCCAATCGTTGCCATCGAACCTTTATCGTTGTATTCAAAAGCGGTCATAGATTTTTTATGGATTAACTTAATCAAATTTTCGCCTAATAATTTCCCTTGCTGAATTGCCGGTTGCGCCATCATAGGATGCCCTTGCGGATATTCTTTGGTTTCCATGGATGCGATATCGCCTATGGCAAAAATGTTGTCATATCCAACTACTTGATTGAACTCGTTCACTCTAAACCGTTCTACTTTTTCCATTAAAGAATTGGCATCTAAACCTGAAATTTTAGCGCCTTGAACTCCAGCTGTCCATATTACTGTGGCAGAATCAAAAGTCAAGTCGGTACTTGTGGTAATTATTCTTCCGTCATAATTAGTAACCCGAACATTTTTCCAAATCTTCACTCCTAGTTTTAACAGAAATTCTTCGGCAGCTTTCGATGATTTTTCACTCATTGTATTCAAAATTCTGTCACCGCTTTGAATGAGATTGATTTGCATTTTATCAATATCTAAATCGGGATAAT
>JAYTGH010000235.1:0-14630 GCA_043733645.1 Flavobacterium sp.
AAACCAAAACGTTTTTTACTACCTCCAAAACAAATTATATTGATTCTTCTATAGAAATTGATGGCTTCACTATTCACTACATCGAAACCGGAAATAAAAATGCCAACACTCTATTCTTTGTACATGGTTCACCGGGAAGTTGGGATGCTTACAAGGATTATCTAAAAGACAGCTTGCTCCTATCCAAATTTCGAATGATTGCTATTGACCGGATTGGATTTGGTTACAGCAATTTTGGAAAAGCTGAAAACTTAAAAACACAGAGTCATATAATTGAAAAATTCACAAAGCAAATCGCCAACGGGAAACTAATTTATCTAATCGGACATTCTTTAGGCGGACCAACGGTTGTGGAAATGGCCGCCGAAAAACCTAATGATTATACAACTTTGGTTATTCTATCCGGAGCCGTTGACCCAAAAGCGGAAAAGCCTGAAAATTGGCGCGCTGTAATCAAAGTAAAACCTATTCGATATATAATTCCGGGTGCGCTTCGTCCCGCTAATGATGAATTATGGTGGTTGAAAAGCGATTTATATGATTTGAAACCAAAACTGCAAAATATTACATCGAAAGTAATTATCATCCATGGGACAAAAGACCCGCTTGTTCCGTACAGCAACGTAGCCTTTATGAAAAGGGAATTTGTTAATGCCAAATCACTCGAAATCATTTCTATAAAAGATGCCAATCATTTTATTCCGTGGACACATTTCAAGGAAATACGGGATGTGCTTTATAAATTATAGTTTAATTAGTTTAAAACACTTCTCGCCTTGTGAGGATTTGAGTCTCACAAAATAAAGTCCTGTTTCTCCTGTTATGTTGGAACTGATTTCGGTTACATTGTTAAACTTCTCTTCAGAAACAACTTTACCTGTTATATCTGTTACAATCATTACAATATTGTTAAACGTATTATGCAACTTGATACTGAATTCGCCGGTTGTTGGATTAGGTACAACACTGAGGTTATCGAACAATGAATTACTAAAGTCATTATTACCTAAAGTCGCATCATACTTTAAAATTCCACAGCTTTCCGTAAAGCGAACAATTGTTCCATCAACTCCATTTAAGGTAGGTGTTGTCATACCAAAATCATGATAAACCTGACTCGATAACGTATAGCCTAAATTTTTTGCCAAATAAAAATAATCGTCAGTTCCTTTGAAAAATCCAGTAAATCCATCAAAATTATTAACGTTTGTATCCTCATTATTTACAAATAATCTCTTTAGATTTCCTGATTCGTCATACACTGAAACAAAATAATCAAATTTATTAATAGTTAAATTATAGTTATTCCCATTTGTGCTGTCAAAATTGCCTGAACAGGAATTACCCGAATTATTGGAAATTTGGCCCACTGCAAATATTTCATTCCCTGCTTTAGCAATTTGTTGCCCACTACCATAATAAGTGTGCCCAGCACCCCTTATCCATTGACAAATCCCAGCGGCGTTTACTTTGGCAACAAAGTATGGTCCTTGATTAGTCGTTGTTACTGTACTATTAGTGTTATAAAACACATAGGTATAGTTTAGTGGCGCGTTCCAATTTAACCCAGTAGCATTTGAACCAGTAAAATATATAGTCCCGTTATCTTCAACAATCATAGCGTAAAGTCTATTTCCATCATTGGGATTACTTTCCGTATTAACAGTTCCGCTTTGGGTTAGCCAAACGATTTGACCATTCGTATTCAATTTTACTATTCCTATTTTACCTCCATAAGCCCCATCGCCATATATAATCTGACTCGAATTATTGCCTGGCCTATAAATTCTGGCATAAATGTCATAACCCATCGAGATATAAATATTGTTAGTACTATCAAATCCCAGGTCGTAGAATTCTCTAATATTAGCCGATTCTAAGCGGACTTTCGTATCCCAAATTACAGTTCCTTGAGGAGATATTTTAATAATCTCGTTAGTAGCCTCCTCATCCATAGGTGTTGTTTGCTGCCCAATTAATTGTCCTGCAACTCCGTTAAAGTATAGTTGTGGACTAACATAATTAGTTACAAACTCAGAAAGAGCTGTAATATTATTTTGATGATCAATTGCGAGTTTCACAAAACCAAAAACATAATTCTGCATATACCAGATAAGTTCGCCTTTAGAGTTTAATTTGATTAAATAGTATCTATTTGTAATCCCGATAGGCGTTTGTGCTAAATCAGTTACATGTCCGGCGTTATCATAAAATTTTCCAGATCCTTTTCCTGAAATATAAATATCTCCGTTTGAATCTTCGGCGCACGAATAAATAACATTATCATTTGTATTGATAGATGTTGTATTAACATTATAAACAACCCATTTTAAAACTCCATTTCTATTGTGTTTGGCTAAATATCCTCCTTTTTTTCCATTTAAATTAAGTGTAATTCCATAATTAGAATCAAAGATTTCATTAAAAAATGTTCCGCAGGTTAGAAAACCACTCGAAATGGGAACCATTTGTGAAATATCAGGATTATAATAACCTGGCCAATTTGGGTCGGTGCTGTTATTTGTTAATAAGAAACAATCATCCTGTACCGCTGGTGTTTCATATACGAAAGGAATATTTTCTGTTACAGTATCGTGACAGCCATTATTAGACCAGGAATGCAATGAAGTAGTAGCTTGACCTGGCAATGTAAAACTCGATTGAACATCGGGAAGCCCCGAAGTTGAAACTGTCGCATTTGGATTAAAATGCCATTCGAAATTTTGTGAGTCCACAGCGTTTTGATAGAAATCGACCGGTTCGTTGACCTCGGCATTGATTAAGCTTGAATGGAAGTCGGCTTTCGTTTCCTCAACCACAATGTGAAAAGGGTTATTGAATCGCCGTCCGCAATTAGCGAGGCTATTTTGTGCGTATATATAATAATCTCCTGTAAGGTCGATAGTAGCGTTAAAGGTTAGATTTCCTCCGGTGCTTGGTTGGCTAATGCCATAACTGCCGCCTGAAAAACCCTGTTGAAGGGAATAAATAACGTTGGGTTCAGAGTTGGCTACCTGCACCTGTACTGTTTCCTGTTTGCAGAGAAGGTTTTTACTTAAGGTCACGGTTTTTGTTATATCGGGAGGGGTTACCACGCTAAAGCTAATTGTATCAGTACTTTCCACACCGTCGTTGTTCTTAACCACCAACGAAATGGTATAAGTCCCCACAGCGGTAAAGGTGTAATAGAAATTGCCCAGTGTATTTTGGACTACTGTTCCATTTACGTACCACTTTCCACTGACCGCTGTTCCCCATAATGCATGGAAAGTAACACTTCCAGGGTAGCATCCTCCATCGGTAGTGGTAATCCGCACGTAAGGTTTAGGATAGCCGCCATAAATTGAAGTCCGCAATATGACACCATTGTCTCCACAGGCATATTTGTTCGTGTTTAGGTCCTGTTTCCAGAATTCCTTTATATGGTAATTTGTAGTTTCCGGCTGTAACTCTAAGGCGTTAGTCAGGAAATTATATGAGCTTTCTACTGTTCTATAAATTCCCTGGTCGGTACCTACTAATATAAAGCCACCAGTCTCCACCCAGAGGCAGTTCATGTTGAGCGGCCCATTGTAAATGGTTTTTCTTTGACTTGAAGGTGTTGTTGAGAAAACATTATTTGACAACAGATAGTCTCCCCCTACCGAATATTGCAGATTAATATCCTTAACCGGTGTATTTGGAATGTCAAGTTCGTATACATTTGTCAAGGTGGTGTTATTGAGCGTTGCTCTTTTTACCTTGCCATAGGATCCGAAGTAGAAATAAGAATTGACATCAAAATCAACCGTAGTGAGGTCATCGGTAGTTCCCGAGTTTATAGTTGTTTTGGCGGAATCACTGAATGAAATCATGAGTCCGTTATTTCCGACTGCCACATAGCGCCCCACATTGCTCCCCCACTCAATTTTATTCAGTTGGGTATTTACTGCTCCCGAATATTTAAGGGTAACTACCATTGAAGGAATGGCTATCTTTAAAATTACTGCCTTAGTGGTTGCCAAATCTTGTCCACAAGCGTAAACATAGCCAGTGTCTGTAGTATTGGAATGGCTGGAATAACAGTGTGTGAACTTGGTGTTTTCGTATATAGCCGATAAGGTAGGGTCTGCAATCTGCAATCGGGTCCAGCTCAATGGTCCTTGACCTCCGGTTGTGGTATAGTACAATCCCTGTTCGCCACTGGCCATACCGTTTAAGTTTAGAAATACCACACCCGTTAGATTGTCATTAATACCGGTGTCAAGATTCGTCCAGTTTGCCTGGGCATTTACGCCGATACAATTTATAAGAACTAATAATAAAAGAGCCAGATATCTCATTTTGTTTGGTTTAATGAAGCAAATATTGGGAATTTTTTGGGATGGACAAAAGAAAGTGCTCAAAAAACTACCGTTGGAAGAGAAGTACTAAATTGTTCAACAAAAAACCCAAATTCCAATTAAGGAATTTGGATTTTTAATTAAAGAAATTCGTAATTCGCAATTCGTAATTCCTGATTCTTTATGCTTTATGCTTTCTTATTCAACGCTGCTGTCAATTCCAAAGAAATAGCAGAACGCTCAATTTTAAGTTTTCCTGACATGGTTTCGATTACTGCTGTGGTCTCGGTTAGCTCGGAGATTTTTCCATGAAAACCACTTTTAGTTATGATTTTATCGCCTACTTTTAAAGCTGATTCAAATTCTTTTTCTTGCTTGATTTTCTTTTGTTGTGGTCTAATAACAAAGAAGTAGAAAATTGCAGCTATGGCAACCATTTGTAGAGCAAACATTGGATTCATAATATAATAATTTAGTTCGTTCCTTTTGGAACTATGTTAGATTTATTTTTCTGTTATTAATTTTAATTTTGAATTAATCCTCTTCCTGTTTTTTGAATTTTATTTTCGTTTTGAAATTCTTTGACCAAATTGTCTAAAATTCCGTTGATAAAAATACTGCTTTTTGGTGTTGAATATTCTTTGGCAATTTCCAAGTATTCGTTGATGGTCACTTTGATGGGAATTGATGGGAATTTTAAAAACTCACAGATAGCCATTTTCAAGATTATAGTATCAATTTCTGCAATTCTATCAGCATCCCAATTTGGGGTTTTGTCGATGTATTCTTTGGCAAGTTCTACTTCGTTAAGTACTGTTTTTCTGAATAACAAGCTCACAAATTCCTGATCTTCTTGGTCTTTGTACAATTTGGCTACTCTAAATTCGGCTGTTTCTGAAATTTGCTTCAACTGTTTCTGAATTTGAGTATTCACTAACGGAATATCATCAATCCATGTCAATTTATTATCTTCCAGATATTCATATAGCTTATCATTTGGAGCAATCAACTCGGTAAACATATCCACCACAAATTCTTTATCTTCTTCAAAAGAACTCTTTTTGGTGCTCATGTATTTCTGATACAATGCGCTTTGCTTGATTTCGTTAAGTAAAATCAAAATATAGTCATCGTTCATCGACCAGTTGTTGATCTTTCTTTTGTCTAACGCAATACTCAACGAACTGTTGTCTTCCAATAATTGAAGTATAGCATTGTTGACAAATTTTCTGTTGGGATTTTTTTCTTCTGGTGTAGCTAAATGTTTTTTGCCCGAAGCTTCTAAAAAGACAACTTCTTTTTTTCTGATTTCAATCAGTGAAGACATCATAATTAAATACAAATCCTGAATACTATCGATACTGTGAAGCAAAAACTTCTCTTCTTTTTCAATATCATCAGAACTTTTTTGATGCAATGCATAAATGGATTGCATTACTTTAACTCGGATATGTCTTCTGTTTAACACCTGTAAGAACTTTTAAAATTAACAAAGCGAAAGAAAATCTTTCGCTTTGCAAAAATAGTAATTATTTTATTTTGAAACGGCTTTATTTAGCAGCGTTTTCTTTTTTTCTTTGGTCAATTCTGTTTTCAGCAATTTGCATCGCAGCTCGTTGTGTTGTCATATTATTTTTATCAGCAAAACTGAAAATCTCAAGCGTGGTATTATAGATGTTTTCCGTTTTTCTGATTGCCTCACCATCAGTATACTTATATAATTCGCCATAAACATTGATGATTCCGCCAGCATTTATCAAGAAATCTGGTGCATAAGTAATACCTCTTTCTCTTAAAATTGGTCCATGAATGGCTTCCACCGCTAGTTGATTATTGGCTGCACCTGCAATTACTTTAGCTTTAATTTTATAAACAGTATCATCATTGATTGTTGCACCTAGAGCACAAGGCGAATAAATATCAACATCTGCACTGTATATATCAGCTCCGGTAAAAATTTTGGCCCCATATTTTGCTACCATATTTTCCATTTTATCATGATGAATATCCGACACAAAAACAATCGCTCCTTCTTTTGTCAAATGACTAATCAACGTTTCTCCAACATGGCCGTTTCCTTGTACTAGTACTTTTTTTCCGGCTAAACTATCTGAACCAAACTGATACTTTGCCGCAGCTTTCATTCCCATATAAACTCCATAAGCAGTTACTGGGGAAGGATTACCCGAACCTCCTTTTTCTATAGAAATTCCTGTAACAAATTTAGTTACTTCGTGAATTCTATCCATATCTTCAGTAGTCGTTCCAACATCTTCTGCAGTGATGTATTTTCCGCTTAAAGAATTTACAAACTGACCAAAACGCGTAATTAATTCCGGAGTTTTATCTGCTTTAGCATCACCAATAATTACGGCTTTTCCGCCACCAAGATTCAAACCTGTTATTGCAGATTTATAAGTCATTCCGCGTGAAAGACGTAAAACATCATTTAGAGCTTCCCATTCGTTAGCATAATTCCACATTCTCGTTCCGCCAAGTGCCGGTCCCATAACTGTATTATGAATTCCTATAATTGCTTTTAATCCTGTATCTTTGTCGTTACAAAAAACAATTTGTTCGTGATTATCAAAAGATAGCTGACCAAAAACGGGATCCATTTTTTTAAGTTCTGCAGGTGTAGTGATTTCTGATGTCATCTTTGTAAATGTATTAATTAAGGCTTTTTAAAAAAGTCTGTTCAAAATTAAAACTTTATTCAATAAAATTCACTGAAATCAAGAATAATCGACAATTTGTTAATAAAATCAATTTAAATCAAGAATACGATAATTTAATTATTTTTAACAATTTAACAATAATCTGTTTTTAAAATTCATTTCTGTTAATTTTCGATGAAAGAACTTCAGTATTTAAACAAATATTTTGTCAAATATAAATTCCATTTTTTATTAGGAATTATCATGACAATTGCATCTCAGATTTTTTCTTTATATACTCCAAAATTGATTAGTAAATCATTGAAAATTATTGAAGATTTTCATAAGAATAACGTAAGCAATGAAGTTGTCAAAACCGAATTAATTCATAACATTCTTTGGATATTAGTTACCACATTGATTGCTGGAGTTTTACGATTTTTAATGCGTCAAACATTGATTGTAATGTCGCGTCATGTAGAGTTTGATTTGAAGAATGAAGTCTTCAAACACTATGAAGTTTTAGACCAAAATTTTTACAAACGCAATCGAACTGGTGATTTAATGAACCGTATCAGCGAAGATGTTGCCAGAGTAAGACAATATGTTGGGCCAGCTGTAATGTACTCTATAAATACTTTTATCAGTTTTACGGTTGTTATTATATATATGTGTAATGTTTCGCCGCGACTGACATTATACACTATTCTGCCGTTGCCAATTCTTGCCTTTATCATTTTCAAGTTAAGTCAGGAAATCAATAAACGTAGTACTATTTTTCAGCAATATTTGTCAAAAGTTTCGAGTTTCACTCAGGAAATATTTTCCGGAATTCGTGTTGTAAAAGCATATGCACTGGAAAATCAATATCAAAACAATTTGGATGATTTAGCTAAAGAAAGTAAATCTAAAAGTATGAGTTTGGCCGGAGTTCAATCGCTTTTTGGTCCGTTAATGTTAGCTTTGATTGGTGTGAGCAACTTAACGGTGATTTATTTTGGGGGAATGATGTACATCAATGGAACCATAAAAAGTATTGGAACCATAGCCGAATTTATTTTGTACGTCAATATGCTGACTTGGCCTGTGGCCTCTATTGGCTGGGTTTCTTCATTAATTCAGGAAGCCGAAGCTTCACAAAAAAGGATTAATGAGTTCCTGAAAATTGAACCTGAAATCAAAAACAAAACCACAGACTCGAGCCCACAGGGCGAACAGGCGAAGCAAAAAACAAACATACAAGGTAATATCGAATTCCGGAATGTGACTTTCACTTATGAAGATACTGAAATTATAGCATTAAAAGATATTTCATTTACCGTAAAGAAAGGAGAAACTTTAGCTATTTTAGGGAAAACAGGCTCGGGAAAATCGAGCATTTTATCCTTGATTACCCGCATGTATGACATCAAAGAAGGAACAATAACTATCGATGGCAAAAAGATTGACGAAGTAAATTTAAATGATTTGCGAAAAAGTATTGGCATTGTGCCTCAAGATGCTTTTCTTTTCTCGGACACAATTAAAAACAACATCAAGTTTGGGGAAGAAACCGCAACAGATGATGAAGTAATAAATGCAGCCAAAAAAGCCGTAGTTCACAACAATATTATCCATTTCAAAAACCAATACGAAACCATTTTGGGAGAAAGAGGTATCACACTTTCAGGTGGTCAAAAGCAGCGTGTTTCGATTGCGCGGGCGATTATCAAAAACCCAGAAATATTATTGTTTGATGATTGCCTTTCGGCTGTTGATACTGAAACCGAAGAGCAAATTTTGAATAATTTATTAGAAATTTCAAAAGACAAAACAACCATTATTGTGAGCCACAGAGTTTCATCTGCTAAAAATGCAGATAAAATCATCATTATAGATGAAGGACAAATCATTCAAGAAGGCACTCATAATCAATTAGTAAACCAAAACGGCTATTATGCCGAATTGTATGCGAAACAACTTTCAGAAAAAGAATTAAACTAAATGTTGTTTGGTAACAAAAAAATTACCATTTTTGAACTGTATAGAAACACTACTAATTGACCGAAAGAATATGAGAGAAAATGATATGTTAGAAAAAGATGAGATTTTTTCTAAAGTTTTAAGAGCCGGAAGAAGAACTTATTTCTTTGATGTGAGAGCTACAAAAGCTGATGATTACTACATAACCATTACAGAAAGTAAAAAGTTTACCGAAGAAGATGGTTCATTTCATTTCAAAAAGCATAAAATTTATTTATACAAAGAAGACTTTGCAGCTTTCTCTGAAATTTTAGAAGAAATGACTGCTTACGTTCTAAACCACAAAGGCGAAGAAGTAATCTCTGAAAGACATCAAAAAGATTTCAAAAGAGACTATCAGCAAGAAGCTGAAACAGTAGAAGAAAAACCAACTTCGGAAAAGAGTTTCACCGATATTGATTTTGACGATATTTAATTAAAAATTATAGATGAACTTTTTCAATAAATATAAATTACATATAAATATTTTAAACCTGCTTTTTTGGTGCTTCATACTATATTATAGTTACATCATTAATGACTTCAAGCTTATTAGGATATTGGTCCCTATATTGTTTATCTTATTATCACTCTACAATATTTATAATGCAATAAAAGACAATAAATCAAAATCCAGAAATTAGTTTCTGGATTTTTATTACCCAATCCGCAACCCATTTTCCACTTTCAAATCAGAAGAAAGCAAAACAATATCATCTTCGTTTACTGAACCTAAAACCAAACATTCACTCATAAAATTGCCTATTTGCTTCTTTGGGAAATTTACAACTGCCACAATTTGTTTTCCAATTAAAGCTTCTTTAGCATATCGCTTTGTAATTTGTGCCGATGATTTTCTGATTCCGATTTCATATCCAAAATCAATCGTCAATTGATAGGCAGGTTTTCTTGCTTGAGGAAAATCATTGGCTTCAATAATAGTTCCTATTCGCATTTCTACTTTTTCAAATTCGCTCCAAGTAAGTTCCATAATTCTAAATTTTAAGTGCAAAACAAACCTATGAATTATAAAAATATGCTTTTTAATTATGCAACATTTTTTTTAATTGAAACAGTAATTTTATAAATCAAAATTTGAACAACATCAACAATTAAATCACTTTAAAATGAACGAATCTCAAGTAGAAAATTATCCCGATTTAAAAGAAGCAAATTTCTTATTAGCAGGAAATTCAACAGATAAATTTATCGAAACTGCTCCTAATGTTAAACTATATGTTAAAGATTACGGTTATGGGAAACCCGTTATTTTGATTCATGGTTGGCCACTTTCGAATGAAATGTGGGAATATCAAGTTGAAGATTTAGTCGAAAATGGTTTTAGAGTAATTACATACGACCGTCGTGGATTTGGAAAATCTTCACAGCCATGGAACGGTTACAATTATGACACCTTAACTGATGATTTGAAAGCGATTATCGACCAATTAAAATTAGAAGATGTAACACTTGTAGGGTTTTCAATGGGCGGCGGTGAAGTCGTTCGTTATTTTAGTCGATATGGCGGAAAAAATATTTCGAAAGCAGTTTTAATTTCTTCAGTAACACCATTTCTATTAAGGACTGAAAATAATCCGGAAGGCGCAACTTCTGAAAAAAATGAGGAAACAGCAAGTGCAATTAAGGCCGATAGAATTGGGTTTCTTACTGGTTTTGGAAAAACTTTTTTTGGAGTAAGCTTATTAAGCAATCCCTTAAGCTCTTCATTATTAGATTATTTTAAATTGTTGTGTTCCTTTGCATCTCCACATGCCACTTTAGAATGTGCAAAAGCATTTTCTACTACCGATTTTAGGAGTGAAATGGCAGCGGTTAATGTGCCCACTTTAATCATTCATGGTGATGAAGACGAAATAGTTCCAATGGAAGTTTCCTCAGAAAAAACAGCCAATATGATTCCAAATAATAACTTTATAGTATATGAAGATGCACCACACGGATTGTTTTATACAGAAAGAGAACGATTGAATAAAGACTTAATTGAGTTTCTGAATTCTTAATCCACAAACCCAATGATGAAAACCCGAAGAGCATTCAAAAAGCACTTCGGGTTTTTTATTTGATAGACAATCTTGTTTATATACCACTTCCTAATCCAAAAGTTGATTATATTTTATACTTTTAAGATTTGTATGCAATGTATAAAAATCATTTAAAAATAACGATATGAAAATTGCTCTGTTTACCAATGAATTCCCTCCGAATATTTATGGCGGTGCTGGTGTGCATATCGATTTTCTAAGCCAGGAATTAGCCAAATTGGGTAACGTTGAAGTGCGCTGTTTTGGAAATCAAGAGGAACATTTACCATCAATGAATGTTTTGGGTGTACAATCTTCATTAACACAAATGGAAGATAAAACCAATCCGCACATCAAAATGTTTCATAATTTGAGTAAAAATGTCGAGATGTCGCAGCATACTTTAGAAGCTGATATAATTCATTGCCACACTTGGTACACGCATTTAGCAGGAATATTTTCGAGAGAATTATTGCAATCGCCTTTGATACTAACAACACACAGTTTGGAAACACATCGCCCTTGGAAAGTAGAACAATTGGGCAACGGCTATTTCCTCTCGCGTTGGATAGAAAATCATGCTTACAATACTGCTGACGGAATTATAGCTGTTAGTGAACAAATGAAAACAGATGTCATTGAAGCCTATGGAGTTTCGCCCGAAAAAGTAACCGTAATCCACAACGGTATTGATCCTGAATTTTATTCACCAACATTTGACAATGATTTATTAAAAGAATATGGCATCAATCCAAACATTCCTTTTGTGCTTTTTGTGGGTAGAATTACGCGTCAAAAAGGAATCTCGCAATTGATTTCTGCTGCCAAATATTTTAATGAAAACTGCCAGATTGTATTGTGTGCCGGCGCACCAGATACACCAGAAATTGCCAAAGAAACCGAAGAACTTATTGCCGATTTAAAATCACAACGCGACGGAATAATTTTAATTTCAGAAATGCTGCCACGCGAAAAGGTTAAAGTACTTTACAGTCATGCCAGAGTATTTGCTTGTCCATCTTTGTATGAACCATTTGGCATTATCAATTTGGAAGCATTATCTTGCGAAACCCCAGTTGTTGGAAGTGCAGTAGGTGGAATTCCGGAAATAATTCAAGAAGAAAAAACAGGTTATTTAATTGACCTTGAAAGTATTTCCCGAACCGATTTTAATCCAAAAAATCCAGAAGCTTTTCAAAAGAGTTTTGCAGCAAAAGTCAATATTTTATTAGATGATGAGAATCTGGCAAACCAAATGGGAAAGTTAGGCAGGCAAAGAGTTTTAGAAAAATTCAGTTGGGAATCAATAGCAAAAACTACTTTCAACTATTATCAAGAAGTCATTGCAAGGTTTGAAAAAGAAAAAGCCTAATTTACATAACAATCAAACGTTAATTTTACCATGATAAATAAAAGCACATTAGCCATTATTTTAGGCGGCGGACAAGGTTCAAGATTATACCCATTAACAGAAAGCCGCTCTAAACCAGCTGTTCCGATTGCAGGGAAATATCGTTTGGTTGATATTCCGATTTCCAATTGTATCAATTCGGACATTAAAAGGATGTTTGTATTGACGCAGTTTAACTCTGCTTCACTAAATCAACACATTAAAAACACGTATCATTTTAGTCATTTCAGCACCGCTTTTGTAGATATTTTAGCTGCCGAGCAAACGCCCAATAATGTTACCTGGTTTCAGGGAACTGCCGATGCTGTGCGCCAATGTATGCATCATTTTATGAACCATGATTTTGATTATGCCTTGATATTATCGGGCGATCAATTATATCAGATGGATTTCAATGCGATGATAAAAGCACATCATGATAGTGGTGCTACTATTTCCATTGCAACATTACCGGTAACTGCTAAAGAAGCTCCAGAATTTGGTATTCTTAAAACCGATTCCGAAAATTACATCACTTCATTTATCGAAAAACCTAATGTTAGTTTACTTCCCGAATGGACATCTGATGTAAGTGAAGAATCGAAAGCCGAAGGCAAACATTATTTGGCTTCTATGGGAATTTACATTTTCAATAAGGATTTGTTGGTTGATTTGATGAAAAATCCTGACACTAAAGATTTTGGCAAAGAGATTATTCCGCAAGCCATTGGGCATCAAAAAATACTAAGCTATCAATATGAAGGTTATTGGACAGATATTGGTAATATTGATTCCTTCTTTGAAGCTAATTTAGGATTAACCGATGACATTCCGAAATTTAATCTTTTTGATAATTCGAGTAAAATTTATACCCGCGCAAGGGTTTTACCGCCGTCAAAAATTAGCGGAGTCTCAACAATTGACAAATCTATTGTAGCTGAAGGATGTATTCTGAATGGAGCAACGATAGAACATTCTGTTATTGGAATCAGAAGCCGCGTTGGTTATGGTTCAACAATTATCAATTCGTATCTTATGGGAAATGATTATTATCAAAACCTGGAAGAAATAAGAACAAACAGCTTACATGGCATTATCAATATTGGTATTGGTGAAAGATGTTTTATAAAGAACACCATTGTAGATAAAGACTGCCGAATAGGAAATGACGTTCGACTCAATGGTGGAAAACATTTAGAAGATAACGATACAGATTTATACACCGTAAAAGACGGAATTATTGTCGTCAAAAAAGGTGCTATACTACCCGATGGATTTATCGTATAAAAAAATCCCGTTTGCTCGGGATTTAAAATTAATTCATCGTTACGTAGTTATATATTTTTTGCCCTTGCAAATCCTCAAGATGTGCTTTCTTTTGCATACGAGCTACGATTGGTTTCCATTCTTCGGCAGAGAATTCTTTCGCATCATATAAGCGGTGACATTTAGCACAGTTGTTTTCATACAGACTTTTTCCTTCAGCTAAATCTGCTGTCATTACCGTTGGTGTTGGCGTAGTTGAAGCTGTTGGTTCCGTTTTTTTAACTTCGGTTGTTGGCACACTCGATTTTGAGGCGCACGAATAAATGATTGCGGCTAAAATAGTTAGAGCTAATATTTTATATTTCATGGATTATGATTTTGTTTGATTTAGGTAAATATAAAAAAATTCCCAATAAATTTTTACTGGGAATTTAATTTTAACTAAATATTAATTTTAATTATCTTAGTGAAACTTCTCACTAAACGCTTTATTTAACGTCCATCAACTCCACATCAAAAACTAAAGTGGCATCTGGTGGAATAACGCTTCCAGCACCACTTGAACCATATCCTAAATAAGATGGAATAACAAAACGAGCCTTATCTCCTACTTTCAAAAGAGCAATTCCTTCGTCCCAACCTTCGATAACTTGACCTTGACCCAATCTGAATTCAATTGGTTTTTTTCTTGGATAAGAAGAATCAAATACTTTTCCGTTTTCTAAAGATCCTTCGTAATGAACTGAAACAGTTTTACCGCTTTCAGCTTGTTTTCCAGAACCTTTCTGTATCATTTTGTAACGCAGTCCACTTTCCGTTTTATCAAAACCGGCTGCTAATTTTTCCATAGATTCTTCGGCAAGTTTTTTTGCCTCTTCAATTCTTTTAGCACGAGAACCTTCAAATGTTCTGAATGCTTCGATAGCATTCCATTTTTGAGCTTCATCTCCTA
>JAYTGH010000236.1:0-5750 GCA_043733645.1 Flavobacterium sp.
TTTACTAACGGAAAATCTACTTTGACAGCTGAACAAACTGATAAGCTTAAAAGTCACAATATAAAAATATCAGAAGCAGAAATTAAAAAGTTGGAGCATTCTAACGGATATCTTCAAAATGTCATTTTCTCAGACGGCACAAGATCTTCGATCAAAGCTATTTATGCCAATAGTCCTTTTGAGCAACATTGTACTATTCCCGAAACGTTGGGGTGTGAATTGACGGAACAAGGATACATTAAGATTGATCCTTTGCTACAGACCACTGTTCATGGAATTTATGCCAGCGGTGACAATACTACGCGTATGCGTACGGTAGCAAATGCTGTAGCTATGGGTACAACAGCAGGAATAATGGTAAATAAGGAAATAATTGAAGAAGAATTTTAAATGCTAATTTTAAAAAACCAGAATATGAATTTCGACGAACAAGCTTTAGTTTGGGATAAAGACCCGAAAAAAATTGAAAGAGCAAAAGTAGTGGCAAGGGAAATAATCAATTTTATACAACCGAATCAGAAACTTAGTGCTTTTGAATTTGGATGTGGCACAGGATTACTAAGTTTCGAACTAAAAGATTCCTTCGATAGAATTACTTTGGCTGATAATTCTGAAGAAATGATAAAAGTTTTAAAGGAAAAAATTCAGGTTGCAGGCATCAAAAATTTCGATCCACTATTAATTGATCTACTTGAGGAAGATATTAATTTACCAATGCAGGATGTTGTTTATACTTTAATGGCTCTTCATCATATGCCTGACATCAAAAAAACCTTGAAAACATTCAATTCAATAATAAAACAAAATGGATACTTATGCATTGCGGATTTAGTAAAAGAAGATGGGTCATATCATGCGCATGAAAGTGATTTTAATGAACAAAACGAATTTGACAGGAAAGAATTAACAGCGATATTACTAAATAGCGATTTCAATGTAATGTTTTATAATGTGTGCTATGTAATTGAAAAGGTAGTGAGTAATGAAGTTAAAAAGTATCCTCTGTTTTTAATGATATGTAAGAAAGCATCAAACTGATATCATAAGGTCATTGGAAGAAGTCTGGGTGTTTTCTTTATTGAATTTGTTAGGCATCGGTAGAATTGAAAGAGCACCTCTCAATAACACGCTATACCCGCATAAACTGATTGAGGAATTGTTAGAATTTTTATGAAACACTTATTACCTTCCCAAAGATAGTATCTCAATATGGAGACTTTCTGAATCTTTTTTCTTATCAGCCAAATGCAATCAATAAGACAGCTCTCGGTAAATCGCGCTCTGCGATTATTAATGAATATATTATTCTGAAATCAAAAAATTTCCTTCTTTCAACAGCTAACCAGATAAACAAAATAGCATTTTCCTGGGTTACGAGGATGTTTTCTACTTTATCAGATTCTTTAAAAAGAATACCGGACACTCAGAAGAAGTGCTTTGACACAAATTCAAATAAGTCCTATTCAACTTCATTTTTGTCCTACTATGCAGATGACAACTGGAAGTACATTTGTTGAATAAAATAATATTCAACAAAAATGAAAATAAAAATTATCATCGTTGGTGCATCAGGCACCATGGGAAAGTACTTAACAAGTGCATTTGAAAAAGAACACGAAATTGTCAGAGTTGGTTCAAAAAGTGGAGATGTTCAAGTTGATATCACCTCACCCGAAGAAATAGAAAATTTCTTCAAACAAGTAGGTCCGTTTGACGCACTTATATCAACAGTAGGGCCAACTTATGTAGGGCCATGGAAGAAATTGACCGACAAGGAATTTAGAAAGGGTGTTGAAGGAAAAATGATGGGACAAATTAATTTGGTACTTATCGGCCAACACTATATCAATCCTAAAGGTTCATTTACCTTAATCACCGGCGCTTTGACACACGAACCACAATTGAACTTTGCCAATGCATCGGCAGCCAACGGAGCAGTCGAGGGATTTGTGCGTGCAGCTGCAATTGAACTGGAAAATGGCATTCGCATTAATGCGATAAGCCCGACTGTTATTGAAGATTCGCCACAATATTTTCCTTATTTCCCCGGAGAAATTCCAACAACGATGAAACAACTGGAATACGGCTTTCGCAAAAGCGTATTCGGGGCAAACACAGGTCAAGTAATAAAACCGTAATAATTAATATTTACGGAAGCGATTACATCCGTAGGTCATTATTGGAAGTGATAATGACCTACGATTTGAATCAAAGACATGGCATGCCCTGATCGGTTTAGTCCACGTACAAAATCAATCTTATTTGCTTCCAGTCAGTGGAGCAAAACAGCAATTAAAATCAAATTAAATAAAGCATCAGTTGGTTATAAAACCAACCGATCACAATAATTATGAAAAAATACAATCACTTTATATACATAGTCACTCTTTTCTTTTCATTGGTATTTTCATCTGCTTCATCTCAAAATAAAATCAGTCTTTTGCATTATGATGATGACTTTTCGCTTTTAAAAAACGATAGTCTAAAAAAAGGTTTTGACCATCTAAAATATATTTCTTTGGGAGATAATAGTTATATTTCTTTTGGCGGTGAACTGCGCGAGCAATTTCAGGTTTATAAAAATATAAACTTTGGCGATGCCCCTCCAACCTACCACGATATTTCTCCTAATCAACTTTGGCACCGGTTGATGCTGCATTCCAATATTGAATTGGGCAATCATTTTCGATTTTTTATCCAACTCAATAATACACTTCGTTTTTTAAATGATAATCCAGTTGTTCCCGAAATTGATGAAAACCAATTAAGTATACACCAAGCTTTTGCTGAAATAAAGCTAAATCCTTGGAAATTTAGATTAGGGCGACAAGAACTATTGTATGGCAATAATCGGTTAATAACAGTTAGAGAAGGTCCAAATACCAGACAAACATTTGATGGAATAGTAATAAAAAGATCATTAAAAAACGGAAGTATTGATTTCTTCGCAGTTTCCAAAGTGATTTCCAAACAATTTGTTTTTGATGATGAACACTTCAACGAAGGATTGATTGGCATTTATGGAACTCTATATTTTTCTAAGAGAAAAATAGGATTGGATTATTTCGTGGTCAATTTTCAATCCAGATTAAAAAAATACAACTATCAAACAGGATTTGAAAACAGACAAACCTATGGCGTTCGCCTGTTTTCAAATCTCAATAAAATAAATTTTGAAGTGGAGGGGGCTTATCAATCAGGCAAATTCGATGATTTAACTATTGGCGCCTATAATATTTTGGCTGAAGTAAATATACTTGTACTTCCCGAAAAAAAAGGAATTATTGGGTTTGCGGCTAATGCTGCTTCAGGAGATAAAAATAGTAAAGACAACCAATTAAATACCTACAATTTATTGTATGCCAAACCTGCTTATGGTCTGGCAGTTCCTATTGGAGCTACGAATATGATAAGTTTATACCCGTACGTTAAAATAAACCCTTTACAAAAGTTAAACATTCTGGCACAGGTATTTTTTTTGGCAAGAAATAGTAATCAAGACGGAACTTATTCACCAGGAATGGTCGAAAACAGACCAAGACCAAATTTGCTTTTTAGTTCAGACAAAAAATCATTGGGCGAATTATATGATGTTGAAACCAATTATCAACAGTCAAAAAATCTTTCTTTTTCATTTGACGCATCTTATTTTAGGGCAGGAAGCTATCCTGTAGCCACCGGAAGTGGCAAAGACATTACCTATATATCTTTTAAATCAACATTCAAATTTTAATCAAAGAATTTGAAAAAGTAGATTTGATTCCGGGAAAGTGTCAGTATCAGTTGTCCATTATTCGAAATAAAACGAGCAAGGCAGACTGCCATAAAAGGTAATGTTTATCGCTTTGCGAGTTCCCTATCGGTGGTACATTCAAAATGATGATGCTGCCAACACGAATTGGATAATAAAAACTTACAAAAATTTAAACGTGTGAAAATGATGAACTTTAAGTCCATTAAAATGTTCATGTACTATTCATTAACTCATACCAGGAAAAATAAATATAAATATCCACGTGATCTTCAAAAATAAAAAAACATGAATGACAACATAAAGTCCACTGAAATCCCAGACATGAAAGTGAGGTTTTCAGCACTTTGGCTAGTTGCAATGCTTACTTACTTACTTACTTACGGTGAAATAGATCCGGTTAAACAAGGACCGATCCAATTGAATGAAGGATTTCTGTTAGGAGGTTTCATCTACATGATGATTATATTGGTTCTATAATTTCGGTTATTAAAATATCAGGCAAGTCGCATGACCAAGACCAATAATTTACTATGAAATATCAACGCAGTAGGATATAAATTTAAAACTCTATAATGAAAAAGTCAGTTGTTGTTTTGATCCATATTGGAGTTTGGCTATGCTACTTTCTGCTAATAATAATCATGTTAGCGGTATTTTATAGAAGCAGTAGTCACTCAGTGGATCAGACAGCACGAATTAAGAATGCTTTTGAATCCCTTTTCCTCTTTGCATTTTCACCTTCAATCATCACATTTTATGGATGCTATTTTCTGGTATTCCCCAAATACCTGCAACAAAAAAGAATTCCGATCGCCGTTATTTACGGCATCCTGATTTCAATTGGTGCTTCAATTATAGTGTATATTCTGATGCGCTATTTGATAGAATCGGGTAAATTGATGGACATGGATAAAGGCGGCATAAACGGCAGGTCCACTGCAATTAGAACAATAATGGTGATGAGTTTTATTGCTTCAATATCAGGAATAGTAGCAATGGTGATTAAAGGTTTTATTACCTGGGTAGATGAAATAAAATTGAAAGAAGAATTGAAATGGAAAAATCATGAAACAGAAATGGCATTGGTAAAAGCCCAGCTGGATCCTCATTTTCTATTCAATACGCTAAATAACATCGATGTGCTACTTTTAGAAGATGCAGAAAAAGCTTCCAATTATTTAAATAAGTTATCCGATATTTTAAGGTTTATGTTGTACGAAACGAAAACCGAAACCATTTTGCTTGAAAAAGAGATCGAATACATTGAGAAGTACATTGAATTACAGAAAATACGAACCTCAAATGCAAATTATATCAATTTTCAGATAACAGGAACTCCTGGCAATAAAACAATAGCACCAATGGTATTTATTCAATTCATTGAAAATGCCTTTAAGCATAGCACCAATAAAAAAATAGACCATGCCATTCAAGTTCAACTGTTTATAGAAAAAGAAGTCATTCGATTCGTGTGTAAAAACAAGTTCGATCCAAAACGGAAATTAAAACAAGAAAGCAACGGCTTAGGCAATGAGCTTATTCAAAGGCGGCTAAATCTGATTTATCCGGAGAAACATATTTTGGAATTAAGCAATCATTGCAACCTTTATACTGTAAATCTAACAATTCAAAATGGATAAATATTCATGTATTATCATCGAAGACGAACCCCTGGCACTCAAGAGAACCATGGACTTTGTCAATAAAATTCCTTTCCTGAATTTAATTGATACGTTTGACAATGCCATTAATGGTCTATTCTATTTAAAATCCAATAAAGTCGATTTGCTTTTTTTGGATATTAATATGGACGAATTATCGGGTATTGAATTGCTGGAGAGTTCAAAAATAGACAGTCAGGTTATTATTACAACCGCCTATCAGGAATATGCTTTAAAAGGTTATGAACTCAATGTAACCGATTACCTGCTAAAGCCATTTACTTTTGATCGGTTTCTTAAAGCAATCAATAAAGCTCACGAAAATCTAACGAACC
>JAYTGH010000237.1:0-1972 GCA_043733645.1 Flavobacterium sp.
TCAATTGACTTGGTTTAAGCGAACAGAAAATATGAAATGGTTTGATTACTTAACCGATAGAACCAAAATAATCGAACATATTGATTCTTTGTTATAAAAGGAATTCACCACGCAACCCTATTCAAATAATGTATCCTCAAAGTAAAACTTTATGAAAAAATTATTCCTATTCATTGTTATTTTAACGATAATTTCTTGTGAAGGCATTCAATATGATGGTGAAACCAGATTAGTGTTTCAAACAGTTGTGCTAAATTCTAACAGTGAGCCTTTGCCTAACAGCCATGTTGAAATTACTGTCGGGAGTGTTTATTCTGTTGGATTAATCTCTAAAGGGACAACAGATCAAAACGGAAGAATAACATTGATTTTTCCTGCGCCAAAAGATGATTTAGGCATTAACCTCAAGATTTATAATGACGATGCTTCTTATCTTAAAAAAGAAGTTTTTAATATACGTAAAGCCGATTTTGAAAATTACAAATTCATTTATCAAAATGGTTATCTCTTGAAATTTGATGAGACAGCACCTTTAGAATTAACCTATAATCAAACTGGTTTTAATACTGTTGTAATAAAGGTTAGTATCAACGGAATATATAATATGGCTCAGGACTATTATAATCCTTCTCTTGAAGGTTATGTTTATCCTTCTGAGATTTTGATAAAAAAGAATCAGACTTTCCAATTAAAATACACCGTTTTAAATATGCAGACGCATGTTGAAACTGAGCACATTGATGATCTAACAATTGGAAATAATCCTTTGAGTTATACTATAAACTACTAGCCTAATGAAAAATCATATATGCCTTTTATTGCTCCTCTGTGCGGGCATTGCTTTTGCCCAAAATGAAACTAAAGCTCCAAAACCTCAATTAGATTTTAAGGTTAATGCCAGATTTCAATTGTTGCAGCCTATTCAGTTTGGAAATACTGCACTGGCCAAGGCACATAAACCAAGATTAGGATTTTCAACCCAAATCAACCTTTTAGATTATCGAAATTTTAAGGCTGGAGTTGGTGTTGATTTTGTAACCTATGATATAACAAATAAGCTAATAATTGCTAATTTAAGCACTTCAAAATATACGAGCGCTTATGTTTTGATTAGTTATGAATATAAAGTAAATAACAAGCTACTAGTTACGCCCAATATTGGTTACGGTTCGGCTACATTAGATTTAGGAAGTAGAAATTCCAGATTTGGTAATCAAAATGGTAATGAATTTAGAATCGGCGGTATTTTAGATTATAAAATTGGAAGAACAATTTATGTTTTTGGTGGAATTAATTACATAACCAATACCTTTGATGTAGAAACAGCACCAGAATACAAATCATTTTTTTCGAAAGCCAATCAAATTCAGTTGAGTCTTGGAATCCGATTGGGAAATTAAATAATTTTTTGAATGCCAATAGCAACAAACTTTACTTCTATACTAACCAAAAATTGGGAAATTAATTTTCTGCAATGTTATCCGAATGGATATTTGAAATATACTGATTTGTGTAATCTTTTGCAGTTAACCGCTGGTGCCCATGCGGAATTGGGCGGAATTAGTTTCAGTGATATGCAAATCCATCACCAAGCTTGGGTTTTGAGCAGAATGCGTGTTGAGATCAAGCGATTGCCAAAATGGCGAGATATTGTAACTGTTAAAACCTGGATTAATTCATTGGAAAATTCACGTTCTATTCGGTGTTTGGAATTGTATATTGGTGATGAGAAAATTATAGGTTGTGAAACCTTTTGGGCTGTTTTTAATACACAAACGCGCCGTCCTGAACACTTGGCTTTGGCACATGCCCATTTTGAAAAATATCCAGACGATAAAGCAACTGAAATTCAATTCTCTAAAATTGACATTACTACTGACAAGACATTTGTAGCAGAAAAAACTATACTGCTTTCTGATTTAGACATTGTAAATCATGCGAACAGCGTAAAATATTTAGAATGGTGTTTGGA
>JAYTGH010000238.1:0-5725 GCA_043733645.1 Flavobacterium sp.
GCCATGGCTTCTACAATAGGCACAGCACGAGGCACAACACACGGGTCGTGTCTTCCTTTTCCTTGCTGCTCAACCAACGTGTTTTCATTAGTTAGCACTTCCTGTTTTTGGATTAAAGTCGCCACTGGTTTGAAAGCTACTCTGAAATATATATCCATTCCGTTTGAGATTCCGCCTTGAATTCCGCCCGAAAGATTGGTTTTTGTAGTTCCGTCTTCGTTATATAAATCATTGTGTTCGCTGCCTTTCATTTTGGCGCCACAAAATCCGCTACCAAATTCAAAACCTTTTACTGCATTAATAGAAAGCATTGCTTTGCCTAATTCGGCGTGAAGCTTATCAAAAACGGGTTCGCCCAATCCGATTGGAACATTTTGGATAACACAGGTTACCGTTCCGCCAACCGTATCGCCTTCTTTACGGATTTCTTTGATATAGTTTTCCATTTTTTCGGCTGTAGCCAAATCAGGACACCGAACTGCATTGGTTTCAGTTAAAGAGAAGTCTAATGCCTGATAAGGTTTGTCTATAAATATGTCGCCAACAGACGAAACAAAAGCATTGATTTTGATAGTAGATAACACCTGTTTGGCTATCGCGCCAGCTACTACTCTGCAGGCTGTTTCTCTTGCCGAGCTTCTTCCGCCGCCACGATAATCGCGGATTCCGTATTTTTTTTCATAAACATAATCGGCGTGACTTGGACGATAGCTGTCTTTGATATGTGAATAATCATCCGACTTTTGATTGGTATTTGGAATGATAAAACCTATTGGAGTTCCGGTAGTTTTACCTTCAAAAATTCCTGAAAGCAATTGCACTTCATCTTCTTCTTTGCGTTGGGTAACGATAGAAGATTGCCCAGGTTTTCTGCGTTGCATTTCACTTTGAATGGCATTCAAATCGAGATCAATTCCGGCAGGACAACCATCTATAATTCCGCCTAAAGCTTCGCCGTGTGATTCACCAAAAGTGGTAAGTTTAAAAAGTGTTCCGTAGCTATTTCCAGCCATATTCTATTGTTTTAAACAAATATAGCGTAAAGTTTAAAAGTGTAAAAGATTATTGTTTAAAAGTTCTTTCGTACATACCCATGCTATATTTTATACATATCTCCTATATATCTGATACATCATCCATATATGCTTCATCCATATATGCTTCATACACTCCCCATACACTTCTCATACACTATCCATACACTATCCATACATTATCCATACACTTCTCATGCATAATGACCCGTCGGTTCGGTTCGCTGGTTCAAATCTGATAGTCAAAAAATAATTTGCAATTGATTAGTTTAGTCAGAAATTGTATAATAAATTTGTCAAATTATATAAGGTGCATGGCATTATTTTTGTGACCTTTGTCAAAACTAATTAAAAATTAAACAATGAAAAAAATCATTTTATCTGCTTTTATGCTAATGGGATTAGCATTTAGCACACACGCTCAAGACATTTCGAAGAATGCATTAGGACTTCGTATAGGAGACAACGACGGTTTTGGTGGAGAAGTTTCTTATCAAAGAGGGTTTTCTAAAAGTAATCGTTTGGAATTGGATTTAGGCTGGAGAAACAGTCATGATGTAGATGCCTGGAAAGTAGTTGGTCTGTACCAATGGGTTTGGGATATTGACAAAGGATTTAACTGGTATGCTGGTGTTGGTGGTGGACTTGGTAGCTGGAGTTATAACAAAGACGGATTTAGTAATAGCGGAACTATCATTTTGGCAGCTGGTGATATTGGGATTGAATATAATTTTCAAGAAGCGCCAATTCAGTTGTCTTTAGATTTCAGACCAGAATTTTACTTAAACAATTCAGGTAGTAATAAATTTAGACAAGACAATTTCGGTCCGGATATCGCACTTGGAATTCGTTACAGATTTTAATCAAAACTCACATAAAAAAAATCCCGTCTTATAAAGACGGGATTTTTTATTTGATAATAATTGGTTTCTTCGAATTGATTTTTACAACTGTATAAGGATATAAGGTTTCATCATCTGTTTGAACTGCATCAATATTCTTTTGATTGTCTTTAATATAGACTTCTATTTGTGTAGCTGTTTCGGTGACTTTTTCAATTGTTACTTTATTATTATTTTCCAGCGTTGGTCCTGTATTAAGGATAACAAAATTACAGTCGGTTATATCGTTAGACTTTATTTTTTTACGCAGCGTTTCATCACCTAAAAGCATTTTGATTTCTTTTGGTTCTGTCAACACTTCATAAAATTTGATATTGGCACCGCCATCATTGTTGACCATCAGCACTTCATACAAAGGTTTGTTTGCCGCATTCTTACTTGAAGAACAGGAATACAACAATACAATTACTACTATAGAAATTATCTTTTTACTCATGAGTTTAAAATTGTTTTTGGGTATTGCTTCTCCAGTTCGCTAGCGCTCGTGTCGTGAATCTTCTATTTTATTTTGAATTGTTAATGGCTTCAAGGTATAATGCTTCATATAATGGAAGTATGTTTTTGATATCAAATTGTTGTGCAACGCCTAAGGCGCTTTCTCTAAATTGGGCTAAAGTTGCATCGTCAAAAAGTATTTTTAAAGCATTCTCAGCCATACTGTCGATATCTCCAACATTACTAAGATATCCTGAAATTCCATCAAAGTTCACTTCGGGTAGACCGCCTGAATTACTCGATATTACCGGAACGCTCCATGCCATAGCTTCGAGTGCAGCTAAACCAAAACTCTCGGTTTCAGATGGCAATAAAAACAAATCAGAATAGGAAAGAATTTGATCAATCTCGTTACTGTTGCCAAAGAAGATTACTTTGTCCTGAATACCAAGTTCTTTGCAGAGTTGTTCTGCTCTTGATTTTTCGGGACCATCTCCAACCATCATTAGTTTGGCTGGAATCTTTTGTTGAATTTTATAGAAAATCTTGATAATATCGGGAATGCGCTTTACTTTTCTGAAGTTACTAATGTGCGTAACGATTCGTTCTTCCTTTTTCGCCATAGCCGAGCGATGACAGGAAATCTGACTTTCATTACGGATTTTGTCCAGTTCAATAAAATTCGGAATCACATGGATTTCTTTCTTGATGTTGAACAACTTGTTAGTCTCATCTTTTAAGCTTTGTGAAACGGAAGTCACGATATCCGATTTATTAATACTAAAAGTAACTGCTGGTTTGTAAACCGGATGATTTCCAACCAAAGTAATATCAGTACCGTGAAGGGTAGTTACCATTGGGATTTTAATTCCTTCATTCTTCAACATTTGCTTTGCCATATAACCTGCATAGGCATGTGGAATAGCATAATGCACATGCAACAACTCAATTTTATAGAGTTTAACCATATCGACCAACTTACTGGATAATGCTAATTCATAGGGTTGATAGTGAAATAAAGGATATTCGGGAACATTAACTTCATGATAATGCACGTTTGAGTTTAAGAGTGCCAATCGCACTGGTTGACGATAGGTGATGAAATGAATTTCGTGTCCGCGATGAGCAAGTTCTAAGCCTAATTCAGTAGCAACTACTCCACTACCACCGAAAGTTGGATAGCATACAATGGCTATTTTCATGTGTTGATTTTAGTGTTACGAATTTAAACAAAATTGATATGTCTTTTTGTTAGTTATTGTTAAAAATGAATATATAAATGAATTTTGCTATTTTAGTAGAGAAAACACTACTTGGGCAACTAACTTAAAACCAATTTATCATGACTATTATAAAAAATATTCTAGCAGTAGTTCTTGGACTCTTAATCGGAGGAACAGTGAACATGTCAATCATTATGAATAGTAGTTCGATTATTCCACCGCCAGCAGGAACAAATTTAACGACCATGGAAGGACTGCAAGCAGCGATGCCACTGATGGAACCCAAACATTTTCTCCTACCATTTCTTGCTCATGCCCTAGGAACATTAGTTGGTGCTTTAATAGCTGCAAGTATAGCTACTGATTATAAAATGCGATATGCACTGACTATTGGTATCTGCTTTTTAATAGGTGGTATAGCAAATATTTTTATGCTACCTTCTCCAATTTGGTTTACCGTTGTTGATTTAGCTCTAGCTTATATTCCGATGGCATACCTTGGAGGAAAGTTTGTTTTGAGAAAAAAAGGCAATTGAAAACTATAACAATCCGTTATACTTTCTGACAAACCATTCTGCACCAAGAGATGTGGCAATCAGAACTAATAACCAAATCCAATCAATCAAAGGCGATTTCTTTACCAATGTTTTTTGAATGGCTTTATAGCTGTCATCTGCCAGAAGCTGTTTAATCAAATCATCCGTTTGATTTGGCAGAAATGCTTTGCCTTTAGTTTGCGTTGCCAATTGGTTTAGTTTGTTCCAATCCGGATTAACAAATTGCTTTTCAATATTAAAATCGAGTACTTCAAAACTACTTGAATAAACAGAATTTGAATTCAATTCTTTCACTGTAAACGCATAATTTCCTGCTGATAATCCATCTAAATTAACTTGAAAAGCATTTGTGGTTCGAAGCAAATCATAATTTTTAACTTGTTTGGTTTTGGTATTTGTTACCGCTATAGTTAATCGAGCTTTTTCATCAAGCTCATAATTTTTGTTGAAATATTGAGCCGTAATTTCAATTCCTTCTCCCGAATTATAAAAGCGTTCGTGAGTTACCACTAATGATTTTCTGGCATTATTTGATGCCAAATACTGTATTGTTTTGTCTAGGAAAACATCAAAGTCGGCAAAGCTTTTTTTATCAACATAGCTATTAGCTCTCCATTTCCAGATATTTTCTCCAAATAAGTAAGCAATTCGTTTTCCTTGATTTTCGGCGAAAGCCAATAAAGGCTGATTGGTTGGAATATTACGAATGGTAGAAGACAACAACGTATTGGTATTACCGCTGGCTGTAATCGCTCCAAAAGGGTTTTCCAGTGGTGGAAATTGTTCGAAACCAATATTATCTAATGCAAAAAGATTAAACTGATTGTCAAAGGAAGCCAAATAATCTTCCTTGCTTCCACTCATTTTGAAGCTGAAACTATTTTGATTTTGATTCAAAAAGTTAAAATCTGTATCGTTTCCAGTGATTATCCAAGTATTAATTTTAGCATTTTCGTTTTGGTCAAAGATGGCTTTAAACTCAGCGTTTGGCTGATACAATATCAAAACATTATAATTTGTTAATAAATTGACTTGATTAGGTTTAAGGATAGTTACTTTTCTTTGTGCATTAGATTCAATACTTCGTTTAATCGCTCCTAAGTCAGGATGTGGAATTGATGAAATCAGCGCCACTTCTGTTTTTTGATCAATAACTTCTACAGCGAAATTCTTGACATTGTTATAGGTATTCTTTTCCAGTTCTTTTGATAAAATTGTAGCTTTCAATATCTGCAATCCGACTTTATCGGCAGGCAATAAGACGTTAAGCGTAGCCGATTTTTTAGATGATGAAAAGTCAACAGTTTGTTCGTTTAAAACAGTATTGCCTTGAGAGATTTTAAATGTGGCGTTGATGCTTTTGTTTCCGGCATAATTAAGGAAAATTTCAACTGGGAATTTATTCTTGTGAAACGCATATTTGTTGACATTCAGTTGAGAAATCCTCAAATCTAAATACGTTGCTGTATCTCCAACAACCAAAGGATAGACCTTATTGTCAGGATTAAATCCGAAAACATAATCTTCGCCTGAAGTCTGATTTCCATCAGAAATCAAGACCGTTGGGTAATGCT
>JAYTGH010000239.1:0-5724 GCA_043733645.1 Flavobacterium sp.
TGCCTTTTTCAATGATTCGTTAAAATTGGCATCCACTTCTTCGGTCATAAATCGGGATAACTGATTTTGAACTAGAGGAAGATTTTGTGGGTTTTGAAACGATTCCAGTAAGAAGGTATCAATCATCAAATCAGTATTGCCTTGTTGCCCATAAAGCGTTGCCATCTGAAAATTGAAAGTAGAACTCAGTTTTGGGTCTTTTTCTATCGCTGTTTTATACGCCAAAAGCGCATAATCTACTAATCCCTTTTTATCAAAAATATAGGCTATGCCATAAACCTCAGTAGCGTTTTTTTTGATTTTATCAATTGCCTGATCGTAATATTTTTTGGCTTTCTCCTGGTTTTTCTGCAACTGATAATTGTATCCTAATTCAACCAATAATTGATTTTGTTTGAATCTGTCGAGTTGTTCTTCGATAGCTTTCTGGGCGTTGTCATACTGCTGCAATTGCTGATAACACTCTACAACTCTTTGAAAATAATTAAAATTGCCAATCTGACTTTTTAGCAAATCCTGATAGCTAATCAAGGCTTTATCGAATTCGCCGCGGTCAAAATAATTATTCGCCAATTGCTCGTTTTGGGCATTAGCAACAAAGGCAATAAATAATAATGCTATAGAGAGGAATTTCTTCATGGTTTCTATTAAAAAAGCAATGTACTAAAGTAACACTTTTTGTACCTGATTAGTACAATGATATGTTAAATAAAGACCTGTCAGCCGACAGGCAGGTTAACTTTTAATTGATGATGTCAAATCCGGTGTACTTGCGTAATACTTCTGGGATTACGATACCTTCCGGTGTTTGATAGTTTTCTAAAATTCCGGCTAAAACTCTTGGTAATGCTAAAGAGCTTCCGTTCAAGGTGTGTGCTAACTGTGTTTTCCCTTCTTTTCCTTTGAAACGTAATTTCAAACGATTTGCCTGAAACGTTTCGAAATTGGAAACAGAACTAATTTCTAACCATTTATCCTGTGCGGTAGAAAACACTTCAAAATCGTAAGTCAAAGCCGAAGCAAAACCCATATCGCCTCCACAAAGGCGAAGAATTCTGTATGGTAATTTCAATTCTTGTAATAAGGTTTTTACGTGTTCCACCATTCCGTCTAACGCTTCATACGATTTATCAGGATGCTCAATGCGAACTATTTCTACTTTATCAAATTGATGCAAACGGTTCAAACCGCGAACGTGTGCACCGTAAGAACCTGCTTCACGACGGAAACATGGCGTATAACCAGTACATAAAATTGGTAACTCGCTTTCCTGCAAAATCACATCACGGAAAATATTAGTTACTGGAACTTCTGCAGTTGGAATTAAATATAAATCGTCGGTTGCATCGTGGTACATTTGTCCTTCTTTATCAGGCAATTGTCCTGTTCCGTAGGCAGAAGCTTCGTTTACCAAATGGGGCACCTGATATTCTTGGTAACCTGCTTCCGTATTTTTATCTAAGAAATAAGAAATTAGCGCGCGTTGTAATTTGGCTCCTTTTCCTTTATAAACCGGAAATCCTGCTCCTGTTATTTTTACACCTAATTCAAAATCGATGATATCGTATTTTTTCACTAATTCCCAATGTGGTTGTGCGCCTTCGTGCAAAACAGGAATAGCGCCTTCTTCAAAAACATTTAGATTTTCTTCCGGAGTTTTTCCAACCGGAACAATAGCTGCAGGAAGATTAGGCAACTGATACATTTTTTGCATAAGTTCATTAGCTAATGCATCCGATTTTTCAGAAAGTTCTTTGCTGGTTTCTTTTAGCTGAACCGTTTTTAGTTTCAAAATTTCAGCTTTCGCTTTTTCGCCGCTTTTCATCAAATCGCCAATAGCCGAAGCTAGTTTATTGGCTTCCGCCAAAGTAGTGTCTAGCGTCACTTGAGTGCTTCTTCGGTTTTCGTCTAATTGGATTACTTCTTCCACGAGTGTTTTCACATCCATGTTTCTTTTGGCTAAAGCCGTAATCACTTTTTCTTTATTATCTCTGATGTAACTTATCTGTAACATGATATTTTATATATGGACGCAAATTTAATGAAATGTTTGATATAACGTTTCCGATATACAAAAACTTAGGCTTAGGGTTTTTTTGATTTAAACGGTTATTAAGTATTACTTTATAGAATATTTAAGAGTAATTATTTTTGATTATTAGTATATTCGTAAAAATTTTCACAATGCTATGAAAAAAACCTACTTACTTTTACTTTGCCTTTCAATATCTTCTGTCTTTGCACAGAATTATTTAAACAAAACCAATTCGATTGCTGAAGCTGAAATGAAAGCGGCTTCGCAACTTATGAATATTGAAGTCAATCCGCATACCGCTAATTACAATATTACCTATCATAGGTTAGAGTTTACAGTTAATCCAACCGTGAAATTTATAACAGGGAAAGTTTTTACAACTTATACGGCATTGTCAAATATGACTACTATAACCTTTGATTTTGCTAATGAATTAACAGCAAGTTCGGTAAAAATGGGAACAACCAATTTAACATTTGTTGAAAACACAAGTAATGAATTGATTATTACCTTACCGGCTACACAAGTTGCAGGAACTTCTGCCACTGTGGAGATTAATTATTCGGGTGTTCCGCCGGCAAACGGTTTTGATTCGTTTGTTCAATCAACGCATAATAGCAGCCCAATTATCTGGACACTTTCAGAGCCATTTGGTGCCAGAGATTGGTGGCCTTGCAAACAGGATTTGAATGATAAAGTGGATAGCATTGATGTTTATATTACCGCACCATCACAATATATTGCAGTTTCTAACGGAGTGGAGACTACAACACCAGTAATTTCAGGAGCTAATAAAACGACACATTTTCATCACGGTTACCCGATTCCGGCTTATTTAATTTGTATGGCGGTTACAAACTATACTGTTTACAATCAAACCGGTGGAACTGCGCCCAATATGTATCCAATCATAAATTACATTTATCCTGAAAATGCGGCAACCACAGAACCTCAATTGGATGAGACTCCCAATATTTTAGCCTTGTATGAAAATCTATTTGAAGTCTATCCTTTTCATAACGAAAAATATGGTCATGCGCAGTTTGGCTGGGGCGGAGGAATGGAACATACGACAGTTTCGTTTATGGTTGGATTCGGTAGACAATTGATTGCCCACGAAATGGCACATCAATGGTTTGGCGATAAAGTTACTTGTGGTTCATGGAAAGACATTTGGTTAAATGAAGGATTTGCTACTTATTTGGCGACTTTAGTGATTGAAAATTTTGATGGCGTTGATGCTTTTGTAACCGAAAAACAAAGTATGATTGATTATATTACTTCAAGCCCGACTGGGAATGTTTATTTGACAGATACTCAAGCCACTAGTGTAAACAGAATTTTCAGCAGTCGATTGAGTTATAATAAAGGGGCTATGGTTTTGGAAATGTTGCGTTTTAAACTTAGTGATGCTTTGTTTTTTCAAGGTCTTAAAAATTATTTAGCCAACCCAAATTTGGCGTATAAATACGCTGTGACAACGGATTTAAAAACACAATTGGAGTTAGTATACGGTCAAGATTTAACTGAGTTTTTTAATGATTGGATTTACAATCAAGGATATCCAACCTATACGATTACGGCTCAAAACTGGGGCTCTGGTCAAGCCAAATTTGTGATTAATCAAACCCAATCGGATGCTTCGGTTTCTTATTTTGAAATGCCGGTTCCTGTTAGAATTTATGGCGCAAGCGGGCAACAAGCAGATATCGTATTGAACAATACTTTTGATGGAGAAGAAATTATTACCACTGTTCCTTTCCCGATAACAAGTGTTGATTTTGATCCTGAGCGACATCTTATTGCTGCGGCTAGTTCTTCGGTTACTTTAGGAAATCAAACGTTTGATTTAGACAGTGCCATTTCGATTTATCCTAATCCGAGTTCGGATGTGTTGCACATTCAAATGCCTGCTACTTCAACATTAGAAAAAGTAATTGTTTACAACAATCTAGGTCAGAAAGTTATGGAAAACGCAACTTTAGATTTTTCTGTAAGCAGCCTTTCAACGGGTGTTCATTATGTGGATATTCAGACTACGGATGGCACTTATCATAAAAAATTCATAAAAAAGTAACCTGCCTGACGGCAGGCAGGCCTTTTTAACAAAAAAAGTGTGCAAGAGTAAGGTGGAAACCTTACTTTTGTGCGTTTAAAAGAAATCGATACATAAGAAATGGAAATTGCAATCAAATTATCTCAATTTTTATTGAGTTTATCAATACTAATAATACTTCACGAACTAGGGCATTTTATTCCTGCCAAATTATTTAAAACACGAGTAGAGAAGTTCTACCTGTTTTTCGACATCAAATATTCTTTATTAAAAAAGAAAATCGGCGAAACCGAATATGGTATCGGCTGGCTGCCACTGGGAGGCTATGTAAAAATATCAGGAATGATAGACGAAAGCATGGACAAAGAACAGATGGCATTGCCACCGCAACCCTGGGAATTCCGCTCTAAACCAACATGGCAAAGATTAATCATCATGCTTGGTGGTGTTACTGTGAATTTTATTTTGGCTTTCTTAATTTATATTGGGATGGTTTACTTTTATGGGGATAGTTATGTTAAAAATGACTCTATAAAAGATGGTATTTGGGTAACCAATCCGGTAGTGGAGAAAGCCGGAATTAAAACAGGAGATAAAATTGTTTCCATTGACGGGGAAAAAGTGGAACGCTTTGTACCCTCCGTTAGTTTGGACATTTTAACGTCTAAAAAAGTAGTCATTGAAAGAAATGGAGCAGAAAAAACGGTTGACCTTCCTGTAGGTTTCATCGGGAAAATAATCGATCAGGATAAAAAGAGTGTGATTACTCTGAGACTGCCTTTTGTAGTGGCTGGTTTTTCAGCAGACAGTCCCAATGACAAGCAGTTAAAACCAAAAGATATATTAGTTTCTATTGACGGAAAACCAGTGAAATATATGGATGAAGTCACTACAGTTTTAGATTCAAGTAAGGGTAAAACTTTAGATGGTATTGTTTTACGGGATGAGAAGCCTGTTAATGTAAAGTTGAGTGTTAATAAAGAGGGTAAACTTGGCGTTAAATTAGGGGAACTGGAAAATGATAATTTAGAGAAACTCGGTTATTACAAGTTCAATAATATGACTTACAGCTTTTTTGAAGCTATTCCTATCGGACTTCAGAGAGGCGTAGACCAATTGGCTAAATACGGCAAACAACTTAAAGCTATCTTCACTCCAAGTACCGGAGCATATAAAGGTGTAGGTGGTTTTGCAGCTATTTATAACGTTTTCCCACAAGAATGGAGCTGGGAAGCATTTTGGAGCATCACGGCTCTATTGTCTATTATGCTTGGGGTTATGAATTTGTTGCCTATACCGGCATTAGATGGTGGACATGTAATGTTTTTATTATACGAAATGATTAGTGGTAAAAAACCTAGCGATAAGTTTTTAGAAAACGCCCAAATGGTTGGCTTTGTTTTACTTATTTCGTTATTGCTGTTTGCCAACGGGAATGATATTTATAAGGCGATTTTTCGTAAATAAGATTTTTTAAAATTTTCTTTATTTTTTATTTGTAAAAAATAAAAAACGTTCTATATTTGCAACCGCTTAAAAGATATAAATCTTCCTTCTTAGCTCAGTTGGTTAGAGCATCTGACTGTTAATCAGAGGGTCCTTGGTTCGAGCCCAAGAGAGGGAGCTTAAAGAG
>JAYTGH010000240.1:0-5720 GCA_043733645.1 Flavobacterium sp.
TGACGCATTGGTCCACCTTGAAAAAAGATTAGTCCACCAATTTTATAATCGCGGACTAGTTTTTCAACGGCGTTTGTATGTATTGTATCTTTGTTAGAATAGGCAGCAACCATGAACAGTTGTCCTACTTTTTCATCAAAAGTCATTTGATTGTAAATGCTATCTACCCATTTAGTTTCAAGTGCAGTATCGGGGAAAAAGTTCTTTCTATCGGCTTTTAAATGTGGAATGTAAACTTCTTCATCTAGAGCAATATCAGCTTTTGGTAAAGCTATTACAGGCTGATTTACAACTTTGGTTGACGAACAATTCGTAACCAAAAAAAGCAATCCCGTGCATAAAGCTATACTTAATAAAAGCCTTTTCATGTAATTTGGATTAAAAGAAACGACTATGCCAACTATCGCCTGCTGGAACTTCCCAGTTTTCGTTAAATTCTTCGATGCTGTTTACCAAATTGTTAAAAACAATCGTATTGGCAGTCACGGCTTTTTCTTTAGCCATTCGTTTAAAATCGATTAACGATTTATGTGCAATGTGTTCCCCATTTTTAAACGTCACATTCATTTTATCTAACAAATCAACCTGATATTTTTGTTCCAGATTTTGAATGAAAGCTACTGAAGAATCAATTGAACATCCTGTTGCTTGTTGCACTTCTTGATTGACAGCTAGAATTATAAAACGATTGTATTTCAATAGATAAGAAGCTTCCAACCCAGTTCCGTGAGCTGACCAATTTTCGATAAATGCTTTTAAATCATTTTCGATTTCAGTCATTTCATCATCTGAAAATTTTCTATTGGATGGGTAAATCCAAATTTTAGAGTTTTCTGGTAAATTTTCAAAGGGAACATACATTCGAATTATGAGTTATAAGTTATGAGTTATAGGTCTTGAGCATTCGCAATTAACTCTGCAATGTCCATTACTTTGACATCAGCTTCTTTTTCTTTGGCTTTGACACCGTCAGTCATCATGGTGTTGCAAAATGGGCAACCCGCTGCAATTATTTCCGGCTTAGTTTCTAAAGCATCTTCTGTTCTTTCCACATTGATGTCTTTGTTTCCAAGTTCGGGTTCTTTGAACATTTGGGCACCACCGGCACCACAACATAAACCATTGGCGCGGGAGCGTTTCATTTCAACTAATTCGGCATCCAGTTTTTTAATTAAATCTCTTGGAGCTTCATAAACGTTATTCGCTCTTCCGAGATAACATGGGTCATGGAACGTAATTCTTTTGCCTTTGAATTGTCCTCCTTCGATAGTTAATCTTCCTGAATCTAAAAGTTGTTTTAAGAATTCGGTATGATGAACTACTTCGTATTTTCCTCCTAATTCAGGGTATTCGTTTTTTAGTGTATTAAAACAATGTGGACAAGCGGTTACAATTTTTTTAGCTTCGTATGCATTCAGAACTTCAATGTTCATCATTGCCTGCATTTGGAACAAAAACTCATTCCCAGCACGTTTTGCCGGATCACCGGTACAGCTTTCCTCTGTGCCCAAAACAGCAAACTCGACATTCGCACGATTTAAAATACGGACAAATGCCTTGGTGATTTTCTTTGCTCTGTCATCAAAACTACCAGCACAACCAACCCAAAACAATACTTCGGGTTGCTTGCCTTGAGCCATCATTTCTGCCATGGTTGGCACGTTTAATACTTCTGACATTTTTTTAGATTTTTAGATTTTTAGACAATTAGATTCGTTTTAATCAAATAATCCAATAATCGATTTTACTCATGATGTTCATCATCGAACACCTGAATGGTTACTTCTTTATCAACTAAATCGGTGAACTTACCTCTGTAACGAGTCGCTTTTACCAAGTGATTGTCTATCCAGTGGTAGTTTCCTCCACGAGGTTTTCCGAATAGAATTCCGTGGTATTTAAACCCGTGTTTTTTCAACCAAATCTCAGTATACTCTCTGTGTGCTTCTGTTCTTGAAGTGAAGAAAAATATAATGTGACCTTCATCATACCATTTGTTTAAGGTTACCAATGCATCAGGATAAACCTCTGCAGTCAACATTCTTTCCGGCTCTTCATTTGGAATATCATCACAAACAGTTCCGTCAATATCGATTAGATAATTCTTTACTCCTTTTGGTAAAATCGGACTTAAATGTTGTCCGTTTTGGGTAACACTTTGCAAGGTTTTGTCAATGTCTTCCGCTTTCATTTTTTTTACTTTTTAATTATTTCACATTCATTAGACAAATTCCCAAGTCTCACATTTATGGCAATTTGTATTTATTTTAATTAATTTAAATTGATTGCGATAAATCACAATCCAATTAAGATTTGATAAAAATCAAATCAAATATTATTCATTTTTCCAGTTTAATCTATCTTGTTGGTTGTATTGCCATGGCGCACCATTATTCTCAATATTGGTCATCATTGCATTCAGCGATTGTGGCGCAGCGCTTTGCTCCATAACCAAATAGCGTCTCATATCCATGATAATGGACAACGGGCTTATGTTTACCGGACATTCTTCTACACATGCGTTGCAAGACGTACATGCCCAAAGTTCTTCTGCCGTGATATAATCATTTAGTAACGATTTGTTATCTGGCACAAAAACGCCTTTGTTGGCATCAATATTTCTTCCTACTTCTTCCATTCGGTCACGCGTATCCATCATGATTTTACGTGGAGAAAGCTTCTTGCCTGTTAGGTTTGCCGGACAAGAAGAAGTACAACGACCACATTCGGTACATGTATAAGCATTAAGCAATTGCACCCAATTCAAATCCTGCATATCAGAAGCACCAAATTTAGCCGGAGCCGCATCAGCATCAACAGGTTGTGCTGCGAAAGGATCAGCATTAGGATCCATCATCAATTTTACTTCTTTGGTAACACTTTCTAAATTATCGAATTTCCCTTTGGCATTCAAATCGGCGAAATACGTATTTGGGAAAGCCAAAAGAATATGCAAATGTTTTGAATAGTATAAGTAATTCAGGAACACCAGAATTCCAATAATATGTATCCACCAAGCAATCATTTCAATAGCTTCGACTTGAGCCACATCTAATGAAGAAAACCAGGGATTTATAAATTGTGAAATGATGTTTCCTGAATTCATTGCCTGAAAATTCAAATCAGTCGCGTTCATTATTAAGAACAACGACATCAACACGATTTCGAAATAAAGTATTGTATCGGCATCTCTTTTTGGTGCGCCTTTCAAATCGGAACTTGCAAAACGTTTTAGCTTGATAATATTTCTTCTTATCCAAAATACAATTACAGCAACTAAAACTAAAGCTGCTAATATTTCAAACGAACCAATCAGGAAACCATAAAGTCCGCCAAGAACTGAAAATACTCTATGTGTTCCAAATAATCCATCAATGATGATTTCTAAAACTTCTAAATTGATGATGATAAAACCTGCATAAACTATGATATGAAGCAATCCAGCAATTGGTCTTTTTATCATTTTGGATTGTCCCAACGCAATCATTGCCATATTTTTCCAACGTGCCGATGGATTATCAGTACGATTAACATCGTGACCCAAATTAATGTTGCGTTTTAGTTTCTTTACATTTTTAGCAAAAAAACCAATTCCGATGACAAGGATGATAGCAAAGAGTATGTTGTCGATATACATCATGGCTTTGAGTTACTTTTTAATAGTATCGTTTACGGGTGCTTTATAAGGTTTGTTTTTCTTTCCAAACAGCGATACGTTTACATAACGTGTTGGATTTAAACGCAAATCCTGAAGTAATAATTCTAATTCTTTAGATGATTTTGATAAGTTAGTATACATCGTTTCATCCTTGGCAAGTTTGCCTAAAGTTCCTTTTCCTGATTGAACGTCAGCCATTATTTTGTCAACACTGGCCAGCGTTTTTTCTAAGCTTTTAACTGTTTTTCCAATGTTTGCTTTAGATAACGAATCCGATATTTTTGCAAAATTAGCTGAAGCTTTATCAACGTTTGCCATTGTTGAGTTGATTTTTCCTTTATTCTCAGCTAACATTTCGTTTACTGATTTCGAAGCTATTTTAAATTCGGCTAAAGTTGCGTCAAGATTGGCAATACTGCTTTTCAGGTTTGCTTTTGTTTTTGAATCCAAAACAGTATTTACGTTTTTCAACAGCACATCAGCCGAAACCACCATTTTTTCTACTTTTTCCTGAAGTGGTGTTAATCGTTCTGCCACCAAAGAGGTTAAACCTGGTTTGATATCGCCTTTTAATACTGTTCCTGACTCAGCAACCGATTGATCATCAAAGTTTGGTGTAATCATAATTTGCTTACCGCCAATCAATCCTGGTTCGTATATAGAAGCTATACTAGATTTTGAAAAAGGAAAATCAGATTTTATTTGAAGGACTACCATCACTTTACCAGAATTGTTTAAGAAGTCTATCTTACTAACTTTTCCAACTGTAAGCCCGTTAATTGTGACTGGTGCCGAATTTACTAAACCTTCCACATTGTCATATTGAACATACAAAGTCTTGTAATTAGTTAGTAAGTCCCTTCCTTTTAAAAAGCTGTAACCCCAAATAAATAATAAAATAGATGCAATTACTAGAATTGCAGTCTTGATTTCTCTAGTGATTTTCAATGTCAATCTTTTTTTATTTAGCTGCACTCCGTTCGCTTCGCTCGGGTCATACAGTTCGACCTTCGGTCTCGTGTGGCAAAGTTAAAATAAATAATTAAAACTCCTTATTATTATTGCTTTAATGCATCTTGAACCGATACTTTCTTCCCATTTTTAAAAGCTATTAAAAAGGCAGAAGGATATCCTTTGGCTTTGGCTTCGGATAATAATCGTTTTGCTACTTGATAATTGGAAGTTTCGCCATACATGTACTTGTACAAACTTCCTTCCGAAGAAACAGAGATATTACTTAAACCATTGAAATTACTAGGAACAAGCTCTAGTTTTTTCCCACTTGCTGATAGCTGCACTTTGAACGAAGCAATCCCCGAAGTAACAGCCTCTGGTTTTAATTCTGATTTAGCTCCGCTCTGTTCGCCTGTGGCTCGGGTGATTATAGGTTTTAACTCTGGTTTTTTAACTTCCGGAGCTTTTACCGTTACTTTCTTTGCAGCAATGGAATCAGGAATTTTTACAGCTTCAATTTGTTGCGATGGCTTAATCATTGTATCGTTATCATTGGCACCAAAATATTCTTTTTTGTAACTGATAATGGCATTGGCGATAGATTCAGCAATTTCCTGTTGTCCTTCTTCTGAATCCAGTTTTGAGCCTTCGGTTTGATTAGAAATAAAACCTGTTTCTATCAAAACTCTTGGCATGTAGGCTTTATGCAGAACCATATAGGGTGCTTGTTTTACACCTCGGCTTTTTTTACCAAGCTGTATAAATTGTGCTTGTACTTTTCCTGCCAATGCGATACTGTTATCCAAATATTCTTCTTGCATCATGGTCATACCAATGAAGGATTCTGGAGATTTTGGATCATAGCCCTCATATTTTTGTTTGTAATCCTTCTCTAAAGTAATTACGGAGTTTTCCCTTTTTGCCGCTTCAAGATTGGAAGCGTTTTTAGACATACCCATTACATAGGTCTCGCTACCATCGGCGGCATTGTTTGGATTGGCATTGCAATGTATGGAAACAAAGATATTGGCATCAGCTCTGTTGGCAATGTTGGCACGTTCAACCAAATCGATAAAAACATCCGTTTTTCTTGTATAAATCACTTCGA
>JAYTGH010000241.1:0-1955 GCA_043733645.1 Flavobacterium sp.
ATGGTTTTCATCAAGTAAGAACGATGTTGCGTTTTGAAATTAATGGCGATAAGATTCAGAATCTTGAGATTATTGAGATTGGGAAGAAATAATGATAAGTTTAGCCACGGATTTTTGACGGATTAAACGGATTTGCACTGATAGCTATTTACTACTAATTTGTGAAAATCTTTGGAATCTGTGTTCAATAAAATTAAAGTAATAAAAAACCCGTCTGTTTAACGAGACGGGTTTTTTGCAGCACTAAAAAAACTAAGTTTATAGGTTTATCGCAATCGATCCACAGATTTTACGAGATCTTCGTCCTTTTTTATGGCTTTGTTGGCCAAAACCAAAATTACGATAGAAAAAATAGGTAAGAACATCCCAATACCTTTCTCCGAAACTGTAGCAGTTCCTCCAGATAGATTTAGTGTTCGATACACAAATAATCCTAATAAAATTAAATTAAATATTATATTCAATCTGCCCATGACAAATTGTTGTTGTCTTTTTTTGTGTGATAAAATACTCAATAAAGATAGCGTTATGCTTAATCCAAAGAGCGTAACATAAGCCATATCCATCATGAAATAGAAAGGTTTTCCCGCCATATCATACCATAGTGGAAACACAAATGGTAAAACAGCGCTTATAATCAAGCAAGCAATCAAATAATAAGTTTGTACTCTAAACATCTCTTTTTTGAATAATCTGATGCAAAAATAAAGTTTCTTTTTAAAAAAATACTATTGCATGATAAAATATTATTTGTATTATTGCAGTATAAATCCGCAAGAACTTCATCAATCGGATTATTCTAAGAATTAAAATCTACCCTCATTTTTACATTCCATTATAACGATTACGATATAAATACTATTTATGTTTAACATTTCTGCCCTAAAAGAAATGAAGCTTGCTGAGCTTCAGGAAATTGCCAAATTATCCAAAACAATTAAAGTTGCCGGTGCCAAAAAAGATACGCTCATTGCGCAAATTTTGGAACATCAAAATGCAGCTGTGGTCGAAGCCGAACCTAAAGCTATTTCGGACTCGAGCGTTAGCGAACAGGCGCAGCAAAAATCAATAGCTAATAAAACTAAACGAGCTCGTATCTCACCCGAGACAAAGAAAGTCGAAGAAGCCAACCAAAGTGATTTGTTTGCCGGAGAAGCTGACGTTGTTGACACGAGCGTTAACGAACTGGCGCAGCAAAGACCAGCTCTTGAAACCAAAAACTCAAAGTTCAAGAAACCACTTTTTAAAAAGAATAATACTACCTCTGAAATAAGCTCAGAAGCGCAGCCAACCGGAGCGGATTCACAAGTTACCGAAGCACCAACTGTTGAAAGTTCGAATGATAACGAACAAGCAGATCAAACAGTATACAATCCAAATCAAAATAATGATGAGAATCAGGCTCAAAAACCAAAGTCTCATAACCCAAACCAAAATGGAAATGGAAACAACGGCAACAATAATCCCAATTTTAAAGGTAAAAAACAAAGTAATTTCAGAGATTCCGATTTTGAATTTGATGGAATTATAGAAAGTGAAGGCGTACTCGAAATGATGCCCGATGGCTATGGTTTCCTCCGTTCTTCGGATTATAACTATTTGGCCTCGCCAGATGATATTTATCTTTCAACATCACAAATCAGACTTTTTGGTTTAAAAACTGGCGATACTGTAAAAGGTGTGGTTCGTCCTCCAAAAGAAGGCGAGAAGTTCTTCCCATTAGTAAAAGTTTTAAAAATAAATGGACATGACCCGCAAGTCGTTCGTGACAGAGTTTCATTCGAACATTTGACACCTATATTTCCGCAGGAAAAATTTAGCATCGCTGATAAACAATCAAGTGTTTCCACTCGTATAATAGATTTATTTTCTCCAATAGGAAAAGGACAACGGGGAATGATAGTGGCACAGCCAAAAACAGGTAAGACAATGTTATTGAAAGACATTGCCAATGC
>JAYTGH010000242.1:0-1954 GCA_043733645.1 Flavobacterium sp.
TTGTGGTAAGTTCACGTTCACGTTTCGCAAGAATTTTTATCTTTAACAGAAAATAATTCGTTCCGAAGTTCGCAACTGACGAGAAGCGGCGGAACGTTAGCAAACAGTTTTGGAAACCCGCTGAAAAAGCGTAATTATAACAATCAACTTAAATTATAAAAAATGGACACAGAATTAAAAGCGTTTTTACTGCAAATTTTAAAAAATCAAGCCGGAATATTTGCAAACATTGACAGGATTCAATCTACATTAGAAGATATTTCTCCTGAAGTTAACGAAGAAATAAATAATATTTACAAGCAAATTGCTGAAACGAAGTTTACAATATTTCAAGCTGAAATCAAATTACTAGAAGCACAAATAGAAGGCGGACTTTTTAATTAAAGATTCATATTTGCTAAACCAATTTGAAAACTCAAAAAAGCTAAATGGAAAATATAAATGAACTGATTGAGAAAAATCTAAAGTTATTATATGACTCTAAAGATAATATGTTGGCTTCGATTCATTTTCTAGACATTCACAATAAACAATTAATGAATCATTCTAAAGCAGAAAGATTTGCGAATGAGTTAGTGGAAAGAAAATTGGTAACCAAAAATGATATGATATGTGTTTTAAAAGAATACGGTTTTGAAATAGTTAAAAATGGTGGCTGGTTAAAACATATAGAAAACAAAAAAGCAGAAGAAAGTTTTAATTCAAAAAGAAAAGATTTAGAAACTGAAATTCAGGAATTGACTTTAAAAAAATTAAAATTTGAACAATTTCCTGCAAAGTTTTGGTGGTTAATTATCATTATAACTGCGATAATTTCTGTTTTGACTACTTGCATAAATAACCGAATTTCTCAATCAACGAATCCATCAGAAGTAAAGCAACCAAAAATAATTTTAAAGAAGTAAGAAAGAAAACCGATTTGCTAACAGCCGTTTCTCGCAATTGCGAATTTTGTGGTAAGTTCACGTTTGCGTATCGCAAGAATTTTTATCTTTAACAGAAAATATAAAGTTCCGAACTTCGCAACTGACGAGAAGCGGCGGAACGTTACCAGCAATTATGAAAAACGACCGTCTTCAATTTATACTTATCGCTTTGTCAATCTTATTGACAGTGAAAATGACCGCACAAGAAATTTTGAAGTCAAAATATTATTTCATTAACGGAGAAAAAGTATTTAGCATACAGAAAAGTAACGACACGTTGTATACATTTAATTGTAATTCAAATTTTGATTGTTCAAAAAAGGTTCGTGACCATTACAAAATACTGAAGTCAAAACAAGATGGAAATAAATATTTGTTTGAAGTGGAAAAATTAGATTCACTACAATTGACAACTAATCCGATTCCAGATGACAGATTTAAGATTATTGGTTTTGTAAAAACATCTGAAAATACAATAAAAATGATTAATGAGGCACGGAGTTTTACCAAAGATTCGATTGCTAAAATTCCATTTGAGATAAATTATCTTAACAATAAATTTGGTTTTACATATTACACAGAAAATTATTTAAAATCATTTAGAACAGATTATATAATAACTCCCGAAATTGCTAAAGAAATTATAGAATCCACAAAAAACAATACAGAAGTTTTAACACAATACCAGAACACAATTACTGGAGATATGTATCATACAGCTATATCTGCCGAGTTAATCACTTTAGAAATGATAAAACGAAATCTAAGTCCAATACACGCCAAACAGAAAATTAACAAAGCATTGAAAGAATAACTGCTGGTAACAGCCGTTTGGCAAGATTGCGAATTTTGTGGTCAATTCACGTTCACATTTCGCAAGAAATATTATCTTAGTGGAAAATAAACGGTTACGAAGTTCGCAACCTCGCCAAGCGGCGGAACGTTAGCACTCAGTTTTTCCCAACACGAGAAAATATGCTTAAGCCGAGAGAAATTCTCATCATTTAAAAGAGAAAACTCGTAACTGC
>JAYTGH010000243.1:0-1952 GCA_043733645.1 Flavobacterium sp.
TTTTTTTACCATGACCTTTTAATTTTCTAATTTTAGTAAAGAAGATTTCTTAAATTTTAACTGTGCAATTCGACGTTTTGCATGAATAAATAAATGAGGCTTAACTGTTTGGCTTGTTGATTTCTTGATACGTAAATCAAATAAACTTTTTTGTAACATGAAAATTTCTTTTTCAATTTCAACTAAACTCGTTAAAGAAAGTACGTCTTTATATTTAGGCAAACTCATATTTTATTTTCCTCACGTATTAAAATTCTTGTTTTAATTGGTAATTTATAGCGTGCAATTCTAAGTGCTTCCATTGCAACATCTCTAGGTACACCTGTAATTTCAAACAATACATTTCCTGGTTTAATAACAACAACCCAATATTCAACGGATCCTTTTCCTGATCCCATACGTGATTCTTCAGCACGAGCTGTAACAGATTTGTCAGGAAAGACTTTGATCCAAAGTTTACCTGTTCGTTTTGTATAACGGGAAATTGTGCGTCTTACTGCTTCAATTTGACGAGAAGTTAACCAAACAGGCTCTAAAGCTTGAATACCATATTCGCCATGATTTAATTTATTGTTGCGGCAAGCCTTTCCTTTCAAACGACCACGTTGCATTTTTCTATATTTTGTTCGTTTAGGACTTAACATCTTTTTTATTTTAGCTTAAGTTAATTTTTATTCCCCGATAAATAACCAGACTTTGATACCAATTACACCATAGATTGTTTCTGCTCTTTGATGTGTATAATCAATTTTTGCCTTCAAGGTATGTAATGGAACTTTACCGTCCCTTTTCCATTCACTTCGAGCAATGTCAATTCCATTTAAACGACCTGAAACTTGAACTTTCACACCTTTCATTGTTGTTCTTTGAACTTTTTTAATTGTCTGTTTCACAGCACGTCTAAAAGGAGTTCTTTTTTCTAGTTGATCTGCAATAAATTTTGCAATTAAAGTTGCGTCTTCAAAAGGATTTTTAATAAATTTAATCCCAACGTAGTAATTTTTTTCATTTCTTAATTGCAAAAATCTAATCAGATTACGAACATTACGTTTTAAAAGCAAAGTTGTGAAACGCTTAAGATTTCCTTTTGAGTTATTTAAAATCGATAAAACCTTAGCATTCGGGTTTTCAGTTGTTTCTGTAAAGTATTTCGCTACTTTACGGTACATGTCTTTTGCACGCGGAAATAAAGCGTGAATTGTTATATTCACATATTCCTTTGTTTCAACATCTTGATTAATTCTATTAATTTCAATCTTTGAAATTGATAAGAATTCGTTAAAAAAGTCCTCTACTTTTGAACGAATAAAATAATCCTCTTCCATTAGTCCTGAATAGTTCAATTTATCACTATACCATTCAGACAAATGTTTCTGCGTTGTTACCAATCTAAATCCTTTTGGATGTGTTTTTTGTCCCACAATAACTCCTTTTTAAAATATTTTTGTTTGTAAAATTTAGATTTCCGATACTCGAATTGTTAAATGCGACATTTTCTTTTGAATTGCAAAAGCTCTTCCTTGTGCTCGAGGACGCATCCTTTTCAAAATAGGTCCTTGATTAACAAAAGCTTCTTTTATAATTAAGTTTTCTTTTTCTAAGTCAAAATTATTTGTTGCATTAGAAATCGCAGAATAAAGAGTTTGCCAAACGATGGCCCCTGTTTTTTGAGGCAAATATTTCAAAATTTGTAATGCTTCTTTGTAGCTCTTTCCTCTAATTTTAACAATAATATTGTCAATTTTACTTGGTGAAACTCGAATGTATTTAGATGTTGCGGATACGATTTCCTTTTCTTTTTCTTTGTTCATAATCTATCTTTTTACTTTACGCTCAGTTTTTTTGTGAGAACGGAATGTACGAGTAGGTACAAATTCCCCTAATTTATGACCTACAAGAGGATCTGTAATAAAAACAGGAACATGCTTTTGACCATTATAAACACTAATGGT
>JAYTGH010000244.1:0-1943 GCA_043733645.1 Flavobacterium sp.
ATTTCAAAAAATGATACACCTTCACGACAAAACTTTCGAGCCATTTATTTCTTCAGATGAAATTGATTTTGCAATCAAGAATATGGCTAAACAAATGGATGATGATTTTTTTGATGAAGTGCCAGTATTTATTGGTGTTTTGAACGGCGCTTTTATGGTGATGAGCGATTTGATGAAACACTATCGCGGCATGTGTGAAGTGAGTTTTGTGAAAATGGCTTCGTATGAAGGAACAGAAACAACCAATGAAGTAAAACAGTTGATTGGTTTGAATCAGGATTTGGAAGGAAGAACTGTGGTTATCGTTGAAGACATTGTAGATACAGGAAATACAGTAGAAGAATTGAAAGCTATTTTCAAACAAAAAAAAGTAAAGCATTTAAAAATCGCAACGCTTTTCTTCAAACCAGAAGCTTATAAAAAAGATATTAAAATTGATTATGTTGGAATCAGAATTCCAAATAAATTCATTGTTGGTTACGGTTTAGACTATGATGGATTGGGGAGAAATTTACCAGACATTTATCAACTAGCACAATAGTATAATTAAAAGATTCAATGATTAAAAAATTTAAAAAAGCAATCTTTGAATCTTTCAATTTTTAAATTAATTTAAAAAATGATCAACATCGTTCTTTTCGGAAAACCAGGTGCAGGAAAAGGTACACAAGCCGAATTTTTAAAAGAAAAATACAATCTGACACATCTTTCAACAGGTGATATTTTCAGATATAATATTAAAAACGATACTGAATTAGGTCAACTTGCCAAGACATTTATGGATAAAGGCGATTTAGTTCCGGATGAAGTTACGATTCAAATGTTGCAAAGCGAAGTAGATAAAAATCCACAATCAGCTGGGTTTTTATTTGATGGTTTCCCGAGAACATTGGCTCAGGCAGCAGCTTTGGATGCATTTTTAGAATCAAAAAAACAAAGTATTACGGCAACTGTAGCTATAGAAGCCGATGACAATATTTTAGTAGCACGTTTGTTAGAAAGAGGAAAAACATCAGGAAGACCAGATGATCAGGACGAAGAGAAAATCAGAAACCGTTACGATGAATACAATCAGAAAACGGCTCCTTTAATGGATTATTACAAAGAGCAGGGAAAATTTCATTCCGTGGATGGAATTGGAACAATTGCAGAAGTGACAGAACGTTTGACTAACGTTTTCGATAAATTATAAAAAGTTTAAAAGGTTATGTGTTTAGAAGTTTAAACGCATAAACACATAAACGTATAAACTTAAGAAATGGAAATACTCATCATACTTTTTTTAATCCTGCTTAACGGCGTTTTCTCCATGTCGGAAATTGCGTTGATTTCGTCACGTAAAAATCGATTAGAAACTGCTGCAAAAAAGGGAAATAAAGGAGCAAAAACAGCATTGGATTTACTCAACGCACCAAACAAATTACTCTCAACGGTTCAGATTGGAATCACACTAATCAGCATTTTAACAGGTATTTATTCGGGCGATAAAATCACAGAAAATACACAAGCTTACATAGAAGGATTTTCAACGTTAAAACCTTATGGACATAGCATTGCTGTTGGAATTGTCGTGATAATCTTAACTTTTTTTTCTTTAGTTTTAGGTGAATTGCTACCCAAAAGAATCGGGCTAAATCATCCCGAAAATATCGCTAAAGCAGTCGCTGTTCCAATGAAAATTATTTCACAAATTACGGCACCGTTTATTTGGTTATTGACCATTTCTACAGACGGATTGCTAAAATTGTTGAATATAAAACCAACAGCTGACGGAAAAGTAACCGAAGAAGAAATCAAAGCCATCATCAAGGAAGGAACTGAAGGCGGCGAAGTACAGGAAATAGAGCAGGACATAGTGGAACGCGTTTTTCATATTGGCGACCGAAAAATCAATTCCTTGATGACGCACAGACAATCGATAGTTTATCTTTCTTATGAAGATT
>JAYTGH010000245.1:0-1943 GCA_043733645.1 Flavobacterium sp.
CTTTTTCTTTGATATGGGTTTCAAATTCTAAGTTCCCGAAAAATCTATGTTTAGCTTGTAACGGTCTTTGAAAACTTCCCGAAAGATAATCGGTCGAAATATCATAATATTTATAAGCCGTTCTCAAATTCAAATGCTTGATGATTTCTAAATTGAAATCGAGTTGCAAACTATTGGCAAATGACTTTCCTTTTAGGTTATAAAACAAAGCTTGCTGTGGCGAATTCATCACGTCAACAACCGCTTGGTTTTGAAAATCGGTTCGATAGAAATCAACTGTTGTATCAGCATTCATTCCAAAAATTTTAAAACTTTGTGTAAAACTTAATCCATAATTCCATGCTATTTCCGGGTCTAAACCATAAACTTTCCCATTAGTATCAAGAATAGAAAACGTTCTTGAACTAGCGAAAAGGTTTTGGTTTTCGGCAAAAATATTCGCGGCTCGCTTGCCTCTTCCAGCAGAAAATCTTAGCACAGCCTTTTCCCACGGATTGTATTTAATGTGTAGTCTCGGAGTAAAAAATGCTCCTAATCTATTGTGATAGTCAAATCGCCCACCAAGAATATAGCTGAACTTATCTCCGTTATCATAAGTATATTCAAAGAAAGCACCAACCGAATTATCAATACGGCTCACATCCGCAAGGTTAACAAACTCCGAGTATTTATCATACGTGAAGTTCAATCCTGTGGCAAATTTGTTCTTTGTATTACTAATAATCGAATTAAAAATTAGGTTTGAATAATAGCTTTGCTGCTTGATATTGTATTGGTTCAAACCAAAATACGATTCCTGATTGTGATTGCTAAAAGCATTTTGGAAACCGATGCTTTGATATGGCATATCTTTAAAAACATAACCAATTTTAGAGCTGAAATCGATTCGCTCTGTATTGATTTCTGAACCCCAATAATTAGTCGTCAATCGGTCTCTGTTCGGGTCAAACTCAAGTTGTCCTGTTTGCTTTTTATCATTCATATAACGTAGATTGATGAATGAAACCCAACCCATTTTCGGATTAGAATATTGCCAACGATTCGTAACATTGATTTGTTTTCCTATCGGGTTATCCATAAAACCATCATCATTCATGTCATTTTTAGCAACTCTTGCATTGCCATGTACAAACAAACTCGTCGCCCAATAATCAGAAACTTTACGGTTAAAATGGGTATTCAATTCAAAACGGGAATCTGTCGAACCATAAGCATTCAGAAAAAACGGAATGTCTCTCAACGGCTTGATTAGTTCGGTATTGATTTGACCCGAAATGCTTTCATAACCATTAACAACGCTACCAGCTCCTTTGGTAATCTGTATGCTTTCTACCCAAGTTCCTGGCGTAAACGATAATCCATACGCTTGCGAAGCACCACGGACAGAAGGAATGTTTTCTTCGGTAATCATAATGTACGGACTCGTCAGACCCAACATTTTGATTTGTTTGGTTCCAGTCAATGCATCCGAAAAATTGACATCAATGGATGGATTGGTTTCAAAGCTTTCTGCCAGATTACAACATGCTGCTTTAAGTAATTCTTTACTGGTAACGAGCGTTGTGTTTGCCGTGCCAGAAAGAGATTTTTTTAGCCCTTTTTTATTGGCTTGAACTTTTACCGTTTTCAACGTATCTTTTTTGATATCTTCTTGTGAAAAAGTAACGGCTGAAACCAACAATGCAAGGAATAACATTATTTTTTTCATTTTATGCTGAATTTGATTTCTCTGAATTCATTTCAGAGTTTCAATATCTTTTCAGATACTGAAAATGATTTAATTAATTTGATTTCAAATGATTCTCCTAGCGATTACGAGAACCTATACTGAATTCAGATTAAATCAGGCGTAAAAAGTATATTGGCTGTACAAGAGATATAATGGCGGCGCATGAGCATCGCAATAGTAAGTATGATTATCTCTTTGTTTGAAGTTAATTTTT
>JAYTGH010000246.1:0-14402 GCA_043733645.1 Flavobacterium sp.
GTTTTCCATTCATAAATTCCAGCCCAGGAAATGCAATGTTTTAATTCAAAATTATTAATGAATTCATTAGGAGCAAGCGATTTGAAGAAATATTTATTGTCATTATAGCTGTAACTCATCCAGGAATAAAATTTGCCAAAATTCTTTTGCACCAAAAACTCTGAACCCAAAACCTGATAATCGCCAGCGGTTTTTACAAACTCAAATTGGTTTTGAAAAGCCTGACTACTTGTTGAAATTCCGGTTACTTTTTTGTAAAAATTATCTAGAGTAATTAGCCAATTATCCTTTTTAAAAGTAAATCCAACCGAAACCTGATTGCTTTTCTGAATTGGATTTGTACTGTCATTTGCCAAAGTCCATCTACGCTTTTCAATACCTAAAAAATCCTGTTGCAAATCGATTACCTGTGAAAGCGTTTGGCTTTTTTGTTCGCCCTGAATTTCCATACGAATTGTTTCGCTCAATGCTTGATTAAACTGAATTCTTGGTTCAATTAAAAATGTTTTAAACGAGTCAAAATAATTTCCGCGAAGTCCAACTTTTATAAAAGTATTTTTGCTTTCTGTTTCAAAAACACCTTCTGCAATAACCGAATGTGTTCTCAAAACGGTAATGCTATTTCGGGAGAAGAAAGGCGAGTTGATTTCATCAAAATTGGTTACGCCAATTTCATCAAATTGATAACCATTATTAAAAAGTAGTGTTTTAGAAATTTGACGCGAATTTTTTAGTTGAAAACCTAAATCCAATACCTTGTTTTCCTGCTTCAAAATTTGATTACTTTGAATGGATTCGTTTTCAGAAACAAGCGAATATTTGGAACTATAAAAATATAATTGCGATGAATTATTTTTATTCCAATTAGTTTTCCAATTAATTGTACCGCCTAAATTTTCCTGCCCTAAATCACTGTTTTTGCTTGCATCAGTTGTAGATTGATTAAGGAATAATGAATTTCTAATAATGATAACATCAACAGAAAGCTCATTTTTTTGTCCAATTTTTTGTTGGTATTGTGCCGTAAAATCATAGAAATAGAACTTCTCCTTAGTCTTGATATCAATTGTTTGATTACTATTTAAATCGGTTACAACCGTATTTTGAAAAACTTTGTTTCTGTAGTTTCTGTAGGTTGGCGAACTAAAAAAATCGGTTAAAGAACGCCTCCCGGATAGGATAAAATTAGCTCTGTAAGAAGCTTTAATTTTGGTATAAAATTCAGCACTAATCAAGTTGCTGCTGATGCTTGAGTTTGTTTTTTCAATCGATTTGGAATGTGATGAAATATCGATTACGCTGGAAACACTTTCATCATAAAAAGCCGAACTTCCGTTTTTAGTAACGGTAATAGTTTGCGCCAATGATGGATTAAAAGCAGAAATTAAACCAAAAAAATGCCCCGTTTGAAACATTCTGATGCCATTCCAAAGAAAAAGATTTTGATCATGCGTTCCGCCACGAACATTAATATTGGAAACCGTTTCATTTACAGAGTTGATGCCAGGAATTTGCTGTATAGTTTGAAGCACATCGGGCTCAATTAAACCCGGTAGAATTCCGAATTTGCGAGGTTTTATTTCAAGTGTTCCTTCATTTTTTTTATAGATACCGGTTGTCAAATAGCGTTGGGTAAAGACTTCATTCAGTTTTTGAGTTATAGGAACGAGTTTTATTTTTGGACAATCCGAAACATACAACTCGTTTGGAGTAATTGTTCTTTTTTCAAAGTTTATATGAGAAATTTCAATGCCATTTGCAGAAACTAGCGGTAATTCAAAATAACCTTTTTCATTCGAAAAAACGGTGACATTATTATTCAACACTTTAATTGTAGCATTTTCAATGGGAGTTTCCGTTTCGGTGTCGAGTAAATAGCCACAAAGGGGTTTGTCTAGCTTTTTATCATTATAAACGGAATAATAACTTTCGCTTATTTTTTTGATTTTCAATCCGGTTTTGGATTCGATATAAGCTATTTTTTCTGAAAGTGATAAGTCTGCTTTTGGAGGAACAATTTGATAGATGATTAACTCTTCATCAATAAAGTTAAATTTGATATTGTGTATAGCACCAATTTCATCTAAAATTGCTTTTAACGGGAAAATTTCCTTGTCTTGTTGTGCATGAGCAAACAAAAAAAGAAATAAAAACAGTAATGAAAAGAGTTTTTTTTTGACGAACATTAAAAATCCGCTAGAATAATTTTCTCGCTTTCAAATTTAGAGATTTTTAAATGAAATATAGAACAGACAACATTTAAAGCGGTTTTAAGATCATTTGTTGGCAAAGTTCCACTGAAAAGCTGGGTGTTTTCTTTACAGTTTAAGTCAATTTCACAACCGTATTGTCTTTGTAATTCATCAACGATACTTTGAAGTTTTTCTTTTTTGAAAATAATTTGATTGATTGTCCACTCTGGTTTTTGGACAGTAATATTCTTTCTGTCAAAGTATTCGTTATCAAAAGTTATCGAAGTTCCTTTGGTAATAATTACTTTTTTATTGTTATAATCTACTTTAACTCTTCCTTCATAACAAGTGACATCAAAGCGATTTTTTCTTGCTTTAACATTGAATTGTGTTCCCAAAACGATTACTGTACCGATATTTGTACTCACTTGAAACTTTTTACCGTGAGCAACTCTAAAATAAGCTTCGCCTTCTAAATTTAACTTACGATTGTTATCCCAATTCCATTTTTTGTATTGAATTTGTGAACCGCTATTTAAAACTATTTGAGAATTATCAGGCAAAGAAAAAGTTGTTTTTTGACCGTTTTCAGCAACTTCTGTAGAAGTAATTGTGGTTCTAAAAAATAAAGACAAACCAAGCAAGACAACAAAAATTGCAGCAATTCGCATCCATTTTGATTGATAAAACGGAATAACTTTTGGTGCCGATTTTTTATGTTTTATGGTATTTTGATATAACAAATCTGCGTCAAAATCAGGAGCTTTCAATTGACTTGAATACGCAGCGATTTTGGCGTAAGTGGTGAATTCCAGAGTATTTTGAAAAGCTTGTAATTCCTTTTCAGTCATCTCACCAGCCAGCCATTTTGCTAATTCGTAATTTTCTTCCACTGCATTCATTTGATTAAAAACATTTTAAATTTAAGAAACCCTACTTGAATTGTTCGATATCAGTTCGTAGCGAAACTAATGCGCCATGAATTCTTTTTTCGACAGCTTTAACACTTATATCTAGCATTATTGCAATTTCGTGGTATTTTTTTCCTTCAATTCTATGTAAAAGAAAAGCAGTTCTTTGTCCTTCGGTTAGTTTGTCTATTGCTTTTTCCAGTTTTTGCTTGAATTGTTCTTCTTCTATCAAAAACTCCGGATTTAAATTAGTTCTATCATTACCAGCATTGCTTTGGACATATTTTAAAACTACTTTTTGATGTGCTATATCATTTAATGAAGTATTATTTGCAATTGTATATAAGTAGGATTTGGCTTTTTCTAATGGTACTTTTTTACAATTCTCCCACAACTTTATAAAAGCATCTTGAGTTGCATCATTTGCTTTTTCTTCATTTCCAAATTTGAAATACAAATAATTTCGTAATGATTTTACGTTAGCTTTAAAAAATCTTGAAAAAATTAATTCTTCACAAATGCCATTAGAATTGGTTTCTTCCATCTATTTCTTTGAATTATTCGAGTGCCTAAATTTAATTTTTTTTTCTTTAGTAGGGTTTTTTATTGCAACTTTGTTTTTCTAATGTCAAAAGGCACAGGATAAAATGAAAAAAAGTTATTTATTATTGTATTCTTTATTAGCGTTGATGTTTTTTTCCTGTCAGGACGAAACACAAACAATTAAAGTTAACGCTGATAACAGTTTTACTAAAACTTCACCAATATCTTCACTTATAAGCAGGGTTTCGCAATACGAGACTACTGCCGATAATGTTTTAGACGGAACCAGTAATTGCAGTATCAAATTGCCTGCTCATGTAATTGTTGACGGTCAATATGTTGATGTTAATTCTGAAACTGATTTTCAATTGGTTCAGAATATAAAAAATCAAAGTAGTACTGATGATGATAAGGTTCATTTTAGTTATCCTATTACCATTGTTTACCCAAATTTTTACCAACATAGTGTAGCTACTGAGTCGCAATTTGAAAGTATCTTGGAAGGATATGGAGATGATAGTCCATATCGTGACATTAATTGCCTTGATTTTAGTTATCCAATTTCAATTAATAGCTACAATTCTAATAATCAAGTGGCAAGTTCAGTTGCAATTCATAGCGATAATCAGCTCTATGATTTTGTAGATAACTTAACAGCTGGAGAATTTGTTGGAATTGTCTTTCCTATAACTTTAACCAAAACAACGGGTGGGAATGTAATTGTCAATAATAACACGCAGCTAGAAACGGCAATAAATGCTGCTGTTGATGAATGCGCTACTTCTGGATCAACTCCACTCGTCTTATCAGATGTCTTAACGAGCGGAACGTGGCATGTTTCTTATTTCTATGGCGATAATGATGAAACCTATTATTACAATGGTTATATTTTTACTTTCAATGCAAATGGCACATCAACAGCTATAAAAGCAAGTACTACAATCAACGGAAATTGGGATATTCATAACGAAATGAGTCATCAAAAGTTAGATTTGAATTTTGACGGATCTACTTTAGAGGAATTGAATGAGGATTGGAAAGTACTTGAGCTAACAGCAACATGCATAAGATTAAAACATGAAAGCGGCGGCGGAGGTGATAATCATTACTTGAATTTTACCAAAAACTAAATTTAAGCTAAAAATGAAATTGTTTCATAAGAAGTTTTTAAATCAAGAAGAAAACTTTATTGATAATTCAGAAAGCATCTCATCAAACAACAAAACGAAATTTAATTATTTTGTAAATCAGTTTTTGATATGGGGATTAATTTTTTGCGTGACTTTCTTTATATTAAAATTTGCATTATAAGCCAGTACTAATTTTAAAAGCCTTTTAAACCAGCCATTATGCTGGTTTTTTTATCTCTAAAAGTTTGAGAAATCGTTTTTTTTTGTCGTTAGTACTTTATAAAAAACACTATGGAAAGAATTTGTAAATTACTGTCCATTCACTTTTGATGCTTATTTGCTTTATCTTATATTTGCAACTCATAAAAAAGGGTGCCATTATGTTCAATAATTTAAGTGATAAACTAGATAAAGCTTTCCACATCCTAAAAGGACACGGAAAAATTACAGAAGTCAACGTAGCCGAAACTTTGAAAGAAGTCCGTCGTGCCTTGCTTGACGCCGATGTTAATTTTAAAATCGCCAAAGATTTTACCACAAAAGTTAAAGAAAAAGCGATAGGTGAAAATGTATTAACGACATTACAACCTGGGCAGTTATTGGTTAAAATCGTGAAAGACGAATTAACCGAATTAATGGGCGGCGATGCTACTGGAATTAACCTATCGGGAAATCCAACTGTGATTTTAATGTCGGGTTTACAAGGTTCCGGTAAAACAACGTTCTCTGGGAAACTAGCCAATTATCTGAAAACCAAAAAGAATAAAAAACCACTTTTGGTGGCTTGTGATATATATCGTCCTGCGGCGATTAATCAGTTGCATATTGTTGGAGAACAAGTTGGGGTAGAAGTGTATTCGGAACCTGAAAATAAAAACCCTGTTGATATTTCGCTTAAAGCTATCGCTTACGCCAAAGCAAATGGTTTCAATGTTGTGATTGTCGATACGGCTGGTCGTTTGGCTATTGATGAGCAAATGATGAACGAAATTGCGGATGTTCACGCAGCTATAAAACCACAAGAAACCTTGTTCGTTGTAGATGCTATGACTGGGCAAGATGCTGTGAATACTGCTAAAGCGTTTAATGATAGATTGAATTTCGACGGAGTTATTTTAACCAAATTAGACGGTGATACTCGTGGTGGAGCTGCGATTTCTATTAAGTCGGTTGTTGATAAACCAATTAAGTTTATCGGAACCGGAGAAAAAATGGAAGCTATCGATGTGTTCTATCCATCGCGTATGGCGGAAAGAATTCTCGGCATGGGTGACGTTGTTTCTTTGGTAGAAAGAGCTCAAGAGCAATATGACGAAGAAGAAGCTAGAAAAATCCAAAAGAAAATTGCCAAAAATGAATTTGGTTTTGATGATTTCTTAGCTCAAATTCAGCAAGTGAAAAAGATGGGTAATATGAAGGACCTTATCGGAATGATTCCCGGCGCCGGAAAAGCATTGAAAGATGTTGAGATTGAAGATGATGCTTTCAAACATATAGAAGCCATTATTCACTCGATGACCCCAAAAGAAAGAACTAAACCTGCGATTATCGACATGAAAAGAAAAACCAGAATCGCCAAAGGTTCCGGAAGAAAAATAGAAGAAGTAAATCAGCTGATGAAACAATTCGACCAAATGAGCAAAATGATGAAAATGATGCAAGGCGGTGGCGGAAAGAATTTGATGAAGATGATGGGTGGAATGAAATAGTATATTGAGGCGCGATTTATCGCGTCTTTTTTATTTATATAATTACAACAGAACCTGAAATAAATTCAGGTTAAAACAACACACAAATGGAATTATTAGACGGAAAAAAAATCTCCAGCGATATCAAAGCAGAAATCACTGCGGAGGTTAACAAAATGAAAGCTAACAAGGAGAAAGTTCCTCATTTGGCAGCAGTAATTGTTGGGAATGACGGTGCCAGTTTAACGTATGTTGGAAGCAAAGTCAAAGCGTGTGAGTTAGTCGGATTTGAATCGACTTTAGTCAAAATGCCAAGCACCACTTCGGAAACGGAATTGTTAAAAAAAATTGCTGAACTCAATGCAAATGATGATATTGATGGCTTCATCGTTCAGTTGCCCTTGCCCGACCAAATTGATACTCAAAAAATAATTATGGCTATTGATCCAAGCAAGGATGTTGATGGATTTCATCCTGAAAACTTTGGGAAAATGGCGCTGGATATGACCACTTTTATTCCGGCAACACCCTTTGGAATTTTAGAATTGTTAGAGCGATATAACGTGGAGACCAAGGGCAAACATACGGTTGTTATTGGTAGAAGTCATATAGTAGGAAGACCCATGAGCATCCTGATGGGAAGAAAAGGTTTTCCCGGAAATTCAACCGTAACGCTTACGCATAGTTATACTAAAAACATAGCTCAAATAACAACTCAAGCCGATATTATTATAACGGCATTAGGAGTGCCAAATTATCTGAAAGCTGAAATGATTAAAGACGATGCCGTTGTAATTGACGTTGGAATTACACGTGTTGCTGATGAAACTGACCCAAGAGGGTATAAAATTACTGGTGATGTAGATTTTGATGCCGTTTCCCAAAAAGCATCATACATAACGCCTGTTCCCGGAGGCGTTGGTCCAATGACTATCGCTATGCTGTTGAAAAATACGCTGCTTGCAAGAGAGCAAAGAAGAATTAGATGACACAAAGTTTGATACATCCTTTTATATTGAAAATGACGTTACAACTGCAGACGAAAGTGTTACCATTACAAAAGGAACCTATGAACATGATAAATCCATTGGAAAATATGGTGGGTATAAAGTTTTGTTAAACTTAAAGTAAACTTTTAAGGGGAGTAATTTACTCCCCAATTTAATATTAGATATATGAATAAAAACATCTTAGTAGCTTTCATGATTTTTTCATTGACATCATATTTTCAAAAATATGAGGCAAAAAAAATAATACCTTACTCCAATACAAATATTGATAGTTTAGGTAGAAATGAGATTTACTCGTTAGACAAGAATGAGTTAGCTGATTTAATACGCAAAAGCAAGAAAAAGTATAATTTGTTATTGTCTTTTGGGACTTGGTGTAGCCCCTGTAGAGAACATCTACCTGCGTTAATCAATTTTGTGAAAAAAAATAAAGAGAAAATAAATCTATATATAATTAATATTGAGAAAGATGATAGTAAAAGTCTGTTTGTAACAAAACAGTTTTTTTTAGAAATAAATTACTCAACTCCAACGTTCATGGTAAGTGAAAAGTATGGCAAAGATAGAAGAAGTAAATACAAAGCATTTATCAAGGATGTAATAGGAGAAAAGGATTTTAGCGATATCTATTTGGGGATGTTTGAGAACATTTTATTTGATGAAAATTTTAAAATAATATACAAATCAAATGATTCAGATAAAGATGAAGTTACACTTGAAAACATTAATAAAATAATTAAAGATGATTAAACATAATATAAAAAAAGCCTTAACATTGGTTCTTGTATTATTATCATTTATTTGTAAAGCCCAATCCGACCTTCAAACTGCTCTTAAAGGCGGAGAATTATTGCTAACCGGTTTAAGTGTTTTTAAAACCACCAAAGGCAGTAAAACGGATAGTAAATTTATTGAAAGTGTTTGTGTCAAAAACAAACTGGTCGATAAAATTACTTTCAGGATAGTGGGCAAAAACGAGGAAGGAGACGAGATTAAAAAAGAACTCGTTATCCAAAAAGACGGTAAAGAATGCCTCTTTGTTTTACCAAAAGGGATTTATACATACGAAGTAGTATTACCCAACAAAGATGTTTATAAAAAGGGCGAATACAAGTTCGATGAAGACGTGGTCATCACCATTAAAGATGATTAATAAAAAAATCCTGAGTGAAAGCTCAGGATTTTTTGTTAATACCCCGTCATGATAAATAAATATCACACATTCATTAATTAATATGACATATTCAAAGATAGATATCACACATTGATTAATTAATATAGCACATTTAAAGATAAATATCACACATTGATTAATCAATATTGCACATTTAAAGATAAATAGGCACATTTATTAATCAGTATGGCATATTCAAAGATAAATACCACACATTGATTAATGAATATGGCATATTTAAAGATAAATATCCCACCTTGATTAATGAATATGGCATATTTAAAGATAAATATCACACATTGATTAATCAATATGCAATCTACATTTATCAGAATTACCGTTCATCGATGTTTTTTGAAGATTATCTAATATTTGAGCTAAAATTACTACTTTATAAAAAAGGGTTACTAATTTAGGGATAGAAAATATTTAGTACTAATTTAAAAAATAAAACAATTATGCCAGCAAGAACAACGGGACGTATAGTTATCCCAAACAACCCAGGTGAGTTATTAAATTTAGCTCAAAAAATTTATGACAAACATTTAGCCGATGGCGCAAGCTCACCATTAAATGCGATGCAAGACTATAGTTGGGCAGAGGATGGTCCAAAGGTAGCACCTTGCAAACAAAATAACGACGATGCTGAAGCTGCTGCCAAAAGAGCAGAGCAATTTTATCGTCAACGCGATGTAGATTTGCCAACAATAAAACAAATTGTAAAAAACAGCGCAGCCGTATTAAAAAGCATTTATGCCAAAAACCCAAAGGTTTTGGGTGATTATGGTTTAGTGGTTAATGATACTCCAAAGGTTAATAAACCAAAACTATAAAATAATGATTAGCTTATTAAACAAAATCCCCTCTCGATAAGAAAGGGGATTTTGCTTTTATATGTTTAGTATATTACAGCTTAGCCAACCAAAGGGAAGCATTGATATGCAATCTTGCATGAGAGGCTAACTCGGTCCAACCCGGATAAAGTGTATCTCCTGTTGCTCCTGTTCCGTCATCGGCAGGCGAACTATCACCAATTACGACAACTCTTCCTGTTCCGAAAGTGGAACTTGCACACATAATGTTAGAAGTGCCTTGTGAAGAACTTCCTCTCCAAATTAACCCTTGAACAGTTGCATTGGCTGAAGTATTGATAGACATAGTTGCACCATTGGAATATTTCAATTGGGTAACTGTTCCTTGAGAACCATTCAAAATAGGATTAGTCGTAGCACTCAATCGGTTGGAAGTAGTTTCCGAGATATTATTCAAAGTAATGGTAATTCCAAATGGATTGGTTTGCACCGAATTACTTGACATTAAATCATTCCAAATTGCTGGTGAATCCCAACCATCATTATTTCTATCAGAAATCGTGTGGTCTGAAATCATAAATAAACCACCGCCGTTTTTTACGAAGTTTAAAATGGCTGTTTTCTCTGCTGATGTAAATCGGGTATTCGGTTCATCAACTACAAAAACATCATAGTTTTTTAAATCTTGTACACCAGTCCCACCATAAGTAATGGCTGTTCCTGATGGTAAGGTTTCTACAGTATGTCCTAATTTGGCTAAGGCAATTCCCCAGGATGACAATGCACCACGCCAAAAACTCTCGGTAGTAGTAGCAGTAACATTAGATTGCGCCGGCGTTGGAAAACGTTGCGGTACAGCATCAGCATCTATAACCCAATCCGCATTTCCTGCAGTTTCGGCTTTGGTAGCATCGAATAAAAATTTCTTAGGAGTGGCAGTGGTAATGGCAACTGTTGAAACAGTTTTAGCAGAAGTATTGGCACTATTTTCATTATCACATGAAAACGTTATAATTGCGAAACCTGCAATTACAATTTTACTAAATAAGTTCATTTGGTATTGGTTTGGTTAATTGATTAAAGAACAAGTAAATATATACTTTACCCTAATACAAAAAAAACTATTTTTTGTTTTTTCCGTTTTTATACTGCACTTTTTCAACTACTTGGATTTTTGCCGCAGGTTTTTTGTCTTTTGGATTAAAAGGTTTAGCTCCGCTCCGTTCGCCGTTGGCTCGGGTCTTTTTAAAATCTGTTTTAGGTTTGGCTCCGCCCAGTTCGACTTTGCCTCGGGTTGGTTTGAATTCAGTTTTAGACTTTTCTGAGATATTTTTCCTAACTACTTCTTGATTTTGTTTAATCACGTCCATCGCATTTTTAGGATTTTCTTTCGTACCACGGAGATGAATCACCAATCCGTTAAGGAAATTACGTAAGACTTGGTCTCCACATTCCATAAAATCTGCATGATCCGCATTGCGAAAAATATTTCCTATTTCGCCTTTTGACATTCTAAAATCTACCAATTCCAGAATTTCTACAATTTGGTCATCACGTAATTGAAGAGCTACTCGCAGTTTTTTAAATATATCGTTGTTATTCATTCCTTTTCAATTTTTAGATTTTTCACTTCGTACTTCTAACTTCGTATATCGTACTTAGAACAGCCAAAGGTACGCCTTTTTAAAACTCTCACGCCACAATTTTTCATTGTGTTGTCCGCCTTTTACGATTACTTCTTTGTTTAGTTTTTTACATTCACAACGTTTGGTGTTTACCCAATGTTCTACGTTTTTCATATCACGAATAACATCATCATCACCTTCGTTATCTCCACACAGGAAATATACTTTAGCATGAAAATCTTTGGTTTGCGCCAATAAATTATTTATTTCATTTCTCCCAAACCAAAAAGAAGGCGAGAAGCAGCCCACTTTCCCAAATACTTCAGGATATTTTATGGCAGCGTAAAACGAAACTAATCCACCAAGCGAACTGCCAAAAACGGCTGTGTTTCTAGCATTAGTTTTGGTTCGGTAAGTAGCATCCACTTTTGGTTTCAAGGTTTTAACAATAAAATCTAAATAATCATCCGCTTTGCCACCACCATATTTCGCATTTTTATAAGGAGTCAATTCGTCAATTCTTTTGTCGCCGCCATGTTCAATACCAATGACAATAACCTGAGCATTGATGCTGTCTAATGTTTCGTCAATATTCCATTCGCCATAAGGAGCGGTACTGGTATCAAACAAATTTTGACCGTCATGCATGTAAATGACAGGATATTTTTTGGTGGAAGTGGCGTAGTTTTTTGGCAAATACACCCAAATTTTTTTAGAAGTTTTTAGTTGCGGCGCATCAATCGTAAAGGTGGAAACTTGCTTACTGGCTGTGCTTTGTTGCCCATTTGTAGTACAAAGAACGAATAAAAAGAATAGTGGTAAAAACTGTTTCAAAATGGGGCTTGTTGGATTTATTCTTCCGTTGTTTTGTCTTTAGCTTCGCTCTGTTCGGCTTTGCCTTGAGTCTTTTTGTCCTTTTTACCTTTTTTACCGCTCTTACTTTCTTCTATTAAAGCTTTATATTTTTCTTTTTGGTCTTTATTTAAATAGGAGTTGATAACGACTTCTGTTCGATCTGTCAGTGCTTTAATTTCTTTTGATTTATCTTCAGGGGAAGTTTCTTTTTTGGCAACAATATCTATATTCTTGACACTTGAAGTAATTTCATTTTTTATAGCAATAACCTGAAGCTCATCAAGTGTTAATTCAACTTTTAAGTGGGCAATAATTTTATCTATTTGTTCTGCTTTCGCCTTTTCAATCTCAGCAGACGTAGGCTTTGATGGGGTAGAATAATCTCTGCCAACATCTCTGTTAACACCACCAAATCTATTATAATTATAGTAATCGTTATATTGCGAAAATGCAGTTGCAGAAGTAAGCAACAAACCAAAAATCGCCATTTTGAAAGTATTCATGTGCTCAAAAATTTAATGAAGTAAAAGTAGCAAAAATAATTCTTTATCCATTTTTAAAATGAATTATAAGGCATAAAAAAAGTATTTCAAATCGAAAAATTTTAACTATTTGGCATTTTTTTTTATTTTAGCTAAAAATTATAAAATAGGACATGAACGATTATAAAGAAAGATTAGCCCTTTTAGCTGAAATGATTGCGTTTTCTGTCATTGACGGAAGATTGCATGAAAGAGAATATCTTTTCTTGACCATGATTGCCGAAGAGCTTCAGGTAGATAAAGGCGATTTCAAAAGCCTATTTCACAAGGAAGAATATCCGATTGTGATTAAATCGGAATTTGAGCGTATCCAACAATTTTACCGTTTGGCTTTGTTAATGCATTGTGATGGTGTTTTACACGAGCGGGAACAAATCAAAATCCACGAAATTGGCATTAATATGGGCTTAAATCCTCATGCAATTAAACGCGTCTTGAAAGCCATGGAGAGTTCGCCTGACAAAATCATTTCTTCAGAATTTTTATTGGAAGTTTTTCAGGAACAGTTGAATTAAGCTTTGCTTACATTTTATATAAAAAGTAGTTGAATACAAGCAATTATCAATAGCTGTTTTTTCATTCAATTTTTTTATTTTTTACTTTGATATTCCAATAAATCCCTCCTGCGATTAGTCCGATCAAAAAACCAATTGGTCCTGTAATAAAAATTCCAAGCAGCGGTCCTAGGTTAGCAGATGGGTTAAAAATAATTGGACCAAAAAACCCTGCGATAAACCCTATACTCCCAAATACAATCCCTCCAATTAAAATATAATGAGACAAGCCGTTTGAAATTTTTCCTGTTTTTTTCCATATATAAATTGCAATTATAATCGCTATTAATAAGGAAACAATTATAGGGATGGTGGGGATAGTTTGAGCTCCTGGTATTAATGAAAAAGGGACCCAAAAAATAAAATAATAGCTAGCGACAAATGATAAAAATGTTAAGATAATTCGAATTGCTGTTTTCATAATTTATTTAGTATTTATTAAAAACCTATTTATTTTGATTTACAATTTTTTTTAAATTTTCTCATATAATTTGCATATTGATATAAGAAAATAATCAGTTATTTTGATGCCAGTAATTGCAGAAAAACTTTTATAAGTGAGATTAAATCACACAAAACATTCAAATATACATTTTTTTATATATGATTGAAAGGACTTTTAATTGTCGAATAATGATAATAAATACAAGGGTATAGATTTAGGCCAAGTTTTTATTGGCAGTTTTTCAGCAAAAGTTGAATTAAGAAACTGACAATATTTTCTCAAAAGCTTTTCTAACGCCACCTCTAAAAGTAACTTCTCCACAATAAGTATATCCTAACTTTTCTATAATTTTCAGCATCGGAATGTTGTCAAAATTTGTATCTACTTTGATGCTGAAGATGTTGTTATCTATTGCTAAATCCTCAGTAAAAAGGAAAATTTTCTGCGCCAGACCCTTTCTCAAATACTCATCTGAAATGGCAACTCTATGCACAACTGCAAAATGGCCATCGGTCAGCCAGGTTCCTTTTAGCTCTTTATAAGCAGGTTCATCATTGAAAAGAATGGCAGCATAACCTGTAATAGTATCATCAGTTGTTAAAACATAGCCATTGCCTTTCTCAATATCTTGCTCGATAATAGTTTCATTTGGATAACCATCCTGCCATTGCTGACTTCCGTCATTTTTTCTGCGTACAATAGCCTGCTGAATGATAGCCCATATTTGAGGGATTTCTGATACTGTTGCTTTTTTGAAATTGCAATTCATTTTTTTAAAATTGATATCCAATCCTTATCAAAGGTGAAACATTTGTCCAATTCCATGGTGGATTCAAGACCTTAATGCAACAGATGGTCTTTTTTGGTTATGTTCAAAGTTATTAATTTAGTTTATAATTCTGATATTTTATTTTGTTTATT
>JAYTGH010000247.1:0-1941 GCA_043733645.1 Flavobacterium sp.
AATTATCAAGGTTTGGTAAAACAAATTCAGGTCGAACCAAACCTGTTAGAATATATTGCCAAATTAGTTGTCAACACACGTGAAAATGCCTTTTTATATTTGGGTGCATCTCCCAGAGCCTCTATCGCAATTTTAAATGCTGCTAAAGGTTTTGCCGCTATTCGTGGTCGTGATTTTGTTACTCCGGAAGACATTAAAGAAGCTGCAATTCCTGTTTTACAACACCGGGTTATCGTTACTCCGGAACGCGAAATGGAAGGTTTAACGAGCATCGAAATCATCAAACAAATTATTGAAAGCATCGAAATACCAAGGTAAAAAGTTGGCAGTCAGCAGTAGCAGTCGGCAGTTTCAATAAATAAACCGAGAACAGAAAACCGAGAACAAAAAATGAACTTTTTTAAGCAATTATATATAACCAATTTCTTTTTCTATCTGCTGATTGGCGTGATAGTGCTCTTTTGTTGTGCCTTTATTTTTCCGGCATTGTATAGCGCAACTTGTTATATATTATTGATTTTATTGGCATTTTTTGGTTTGGATATTTTAATTCTTTTCAGCAGCAAAAACGGAGTCGATGCCGAAAGGATAACGCCCGAAAAACTATCCAATGGCGATGAAAATCCAATCATTATTAACATTAAGAATTTCTACACTTTTACCATTGCTGTAAAAATCATTGACGAAATTCCGTTTCAGTTTCAGGTGCGTAATTTTGAAATCAGACGCAAAATAAAAAATGCTTCACAAGATGAATTTCAGTACAAATTACGCCCAACAGAACGTGGTGAATACTTCTTCGGAAACTTAAATATCTATGTTTCTTCACCTTTGCGATTGATTTCCAAACGATACAAATTCAACAAGGATCAAATGGTTCCAACGTATCCGTCTTATATTCAATTACGCAAATATGATTTGATTGCATTTTCGAATAATTTATTCCAATATGGCGTGAAAAAAATAAGACGAATTGGTCACACAATGGAGTTTGAGCAAATCAAAGAATACGTTCCCGGCGATGATATCCGAACCTTGAATTGGATGGCAACAGCTAAGAAAAACAGTTTGATGGTCAATCAATTCCAAGACGAAAAATCGCAAAACATCTATATGGTTATTGACAAAGGCCGTGTAATGAAAATGCCTTTCAACGAAATGAGCCTGCTTGATTATGCTATCAATGCTACTTTGGTTTTATCCAATGTTATTTTGAAAAAACAAGACAAAGCCGGAATGTTTTCGTTTTCTAAAAAAGTCGAAAATCGTGTCGTAGCCGAGAAAAGAACATCACAGATGCAAAAAATACTCGAAAGTCTCTACAACATAAAAACCAACTTTTTCGAAAGTGATTATTCGCGTTTGTATGTCGACATCAAGAAACATATCAACCAACGAAGCCTGATAATTTTATACACTAACTTCGAAACTATGGATGGTTTGCATCGTCAGTTGCCTTATTTAAAAGGAATTGCCAAAAGCCATTTACTTGTAGTTGTATTTTTTCAGAACACTGAATTAAATCAGATTACCAATAAAAAAGCAGATACAATTCAAGAAGTTTATGATAAGGTTATTGCCGAAAAATTCATTTTTGAAAAGAAGCTTATCGTGACCGAATTGAAAAAATACGGTATTCATTCCGTATTAACACAACCCGAAAACCTGACATTGGATACCATAAATAAATACCTGGAAATAAAAGCCAGAGGGATTTTATAAAAAATCGAGTAACTTTGATTTTTCGCTACAGCTAATGAAACAAATTACTTCTGCCCAAAATCCGTTTATAAAATCGTTGATTCAGCTTCAGGAAAAAGCAAAAGCCCGAAAACAATCAGGCACTTTTTTGATTGAAGGAATGCGCGAAATTGAATTAGCAATCAAAGGAAATTACGAAATAGAAACTATTCTAATTTGTAATGAAGTAGCTGATTTTTC
>JAYTGH010000248.1:0-5653 GCA_043733645.1 Flavobacterium sp.
CAAGATGGAATTTCAGCCATTACTAAAGAAGTTTCGACCATCCTCGAAGTGACTTTAGCGAAGCCAATTTTGCCGGGAAAATCAACAACATTGACGCTAGATTTTGATGGACAAGTTCCGATTCAAATTCGTCGTTCGGGTAGAAATAATTCGGTTGGTGTTGAACTTTCAATGGCACAATGGTATCCAAAAATAGCCGAATTTGATTTTGAAGGCTGGCACGCTGATCCTTATATTGCGAGAGAATTTCATGGTGTTTGGGGAAATTTTGATGTAAAAATTACTATAGATAAAAATTATATTCTTGGCGGAACAGGTTATTTGAAAAACAATAATGAAATTGGTTTTGGTTACGAAGACAAAGGCAAAAAAGTAAAAAAAGATCCAAACACAAAAACCTTGACTTGGCATTTTATAGCGCCAAACGTGCACGATTTTACTTGGGCTGCGGACAAAGATTATCTTCACGATGTGGTTAAAGGGCCTAACAATGTTGACTTGCATTTTCTGTACAAAAACGACCCTAAATATATTCAAAACTGGAAAGAGCTTGAGCCGTTAATGATAAGAGTAATGGATTTTTATAACAAAACCGTTGGCAATTATCCCTACAAACAATATTCGTTTATTCAAGGCGGCGATGGCGGAATGGAATATGCTATGTGTACATTAATTTTGGGAACCGGAACAGCAAAAGACATGTTGGATGCGGCTCCTCACGAATTAGCACATTCCTGGTTTCAGCAGGTATTAGCTTCGAACGAATCAAAACATCCATGGATGGATGAAGGATTTGCAACCTATATCGAATATTTGGCGCTGAATGAAATTCCGGTTAAGAAAGACGAAAATCCATTTAAGTCACTTTATAAAGCGTATTACGGTTTAATAGATTCCGGAAAAGAACAGCCGCTTTCAACTCATGGCGATAGATATGATGTAAACAGAAGTTACACTGTTGCTGCCTATTACAAAGGCGCGCTTTTTCTAACACAGTTGGAATACCTAATCGGGACAGAAAATACCAGAAAAGCGTTGAAACGTTTCTATACTGATTTCAAGTTCAAACATCCTACCCCAAACGATATTAAACGAAGTGCAGAGCGTGTTTCGGGAGCAAATTTAGATTGGTATTTAACCGATTGGACAGAAACCCTGAACACGATTGATTATGGAATTAAGAATGTTGAAGGCGCCACCGATGGTGTGCAAAGAACAGGAGTTTCTTTAGAAAGAATCGGCAGAACTCCCATGCCAATGGATATTTTAGTAGAATATACCGATGGCACGAAAGAGAGTTTCTATATTCCGTTGCGCATGATGAGTTTTGAAAAAGAAAACCCAAGTCCGGAAATTAAACGAACCGTTTTAGCTGATTGGACTTGGGCTAATCCCAATTATTTCTTTGAAATTGCAAAAGCAAAAACTTCGATTAAAAAAATCACCATTGGCCCAAGCGGTTTAATGGCCGATGTGAAAAGAGACAATAATGTTTATGAAGTAAAGTAAATTGAAAGGCAACTGTGAGGTTGTCTTTTTTTTTGGAATAGAATTTGTAGATTTGTCGTAAATGTTTTTCACTATGAAATATCTGAATATCTTTTTCTTCTTAATTGCCTTAAACTTTGGCCCTCAGAAAAGTAACGCACAGCCTATTCGTTTTCAAGCCAGCAGCGTTAGTTTTACAGATAAAAAAGACAACGGTCAATGGAACGAATGGTCCGATTTTGTTGACGCTAAAGTTTTGATAACACTTGATGCCAAGAAAGATTTGATTACGGTTAATTCTTCGGAAGTGCAGTCATTCAAAATCAAGGCTTATGGAGATATTACTGATAACGACGAAGTAAACATTGTTCCGTTTGAATGTGTTGACAATAAGTTTTCGAAATGTAATATTTTAATCATTACCAAGAAAAAGGAAAACAACAGAATACAGCTTTACATCACTTACAACGAAGTGAAATTTGTTTACAATATCTACGCAAAGTAACAATGGATTTCTCCTATCCAAAAGCGGAAAAACTTAAAAGCAAAAAAATTATCGATTTACTTTTTACCGAAGGCAAATCGGTGAGTAAATATCCGTTGCGTTTGGTTTATGTGAAACATGATTTTGAAGAAGATGTTCCGCTAAAATTTGGTGTTTCAGTATCCAAAAAATATTTTAAAAATGCGGTTGACCGGAATTATTTCAAGCGAATTCTTCGCGAATGTTATCGATTGAACAAACAACTTTTGGTTAAAAGCCTTGATGCCAAATATTGTTTTATGTTCTTTTATCAAACCAATGAGAAATTGGCTTATCTCGAAATAAACGAAAAGACAATTCAGCTTTTTGAAAAGTTTATCAAAGCGATTCAGGAAGAGAAAAAACTACAGTAAAAATCCTTACACACAATAAATTAGTGCCTTTTTGCGTTATAATAATCTAACCTTTATTATCATGAAAACAATCGTTCTAATTTTCTCCGTGATTCTTTTATCGTTTACATCATGCAAGCAATCTAATCCTGAAGCCACTAGTACCGACAGAGATATGATGGCTTATGCCTCGGTTGATACTACTGCAGTTGAAGCGGTTGATACGGCGGCAGCTGTAGCTGATGAATCTTATGATAGTGATAAGGTTCAAGCAAAAAGCCTAAGAATTCCTTCTAAAGAAAAAGATGAACCTATCGAAATCAAAATCATCAAATCGGGGAATTTGCGATTTCCGACTGATGATTTGGAGGAAACTTATGGTCAGGTTCAAAGTGCTGTAAAAAAATACAACGCTTTGATAAAAAATGATTCGCAGACGAATAACGATTATCAGTTTTCGAGAACCATTAACATCAGAATACCCAGTGAGCATTTTGATGCTTTTATTACTGATATCTCAAAAGGCGTAAAATATTTCGACGTAAAAGAAATTTCTTCACAAGATGTTACTGAAGAGTATATCGATATTGCATCTCGAATTAAAACCAAAAAAGTACTCGAAGAACGCTATTTAGAATTGTTGAAAAAAGCCAATAAGGTTTCGGAAATGCTCGAAATTGAAGAACAACTTTCAGAAATCAGAGAAGAAATCGAGGCAAAAGAAGGAAGATTGAAATATCTTCAAAACAAAGTATCTATGAGTACTTTAGACATCGCTTTTTACAGACCTATAGCACAAGGTGGTAAAGCAACAGTTTCTTATGGCGGAAGAATTGGCAACGCCATTATATCGGGCTTTAACGAAATTTCAAATTTCTTTATAAGCTTATTAGGAATTTGGCCAGTTATTGTTACATTAGTTGTCTTATTCATACTAATCAAAAAACGATTTAAAAGAAAAAATAAAAAAGATGTTATCGAAAATCAAAACAGTTAGAAAAAGATATTTTATTACGGCAATTTTGAGTATTTTTCTCTTTGTCGGAGTGAGTTTTAAAGACGATTTCTTCGAAATTTCTAAACAAATAGAAATCTTCACCACGTTATACAAAACCGTTAATCAAAACTACGTTGACGAAACCAATCCGGCAGAGTTGATGGATGTAGCGATTAAAAGTATGTTGGCCGATTTGGATCCATATACCAATTACTTCAACGAACAAGATGTAATCAAATTCAAGATAAACAATACCGGAGAATATACCGGGATTGGCGCTATGATTACCCGTAAAGAAGATAAACTTATCGTTAAAGAACCATACAAAGGTTTTCCTGCCGACAAAGCTGGATTAAAAGCCGGAGATGAAATTACCCAAATTGGAGATGTTCTTTTAGCCGATTTCAAAGACGATGCTTCACAACTAATGAAAGGAGCCAAAGGCACTAAAATAGACATCAAATATTTACGCCAGGGAAAACCAATGAGCACGCAATTAGTTCTGGATGAAGTGGCTGTAAAAGCTGTTCCTTTTTATGGCATGGTTGACGACAAAACAGGTTATATTGTCTTGTCACAATTTAATCAAAAAGCATCATCAGAAACCAAGGAAGCATTAGAAAAACTGAAAGACGATGGTGCTAAACAAATCATTTTAGATTTACGTGGAAATCCTGGTGGATTGTTGAATGAAGCCGTAAATATCTGCAATCTTTTTGTGCCAAAAGGTGAAACCATTGTAACTACAAAATCCAAAAATTCTAAGTATAACAATACAAACAAAACGAATTACGATCCCGTTGATACCGAAATTCCATTGGTTGTTATCGTGGACGGAAAAAGTGCTTCGGCTTCTGAAATTGTTTCCGGTGCTTTGCAAGATTTAGACAGAGCTGTTATTGTTGGAAGCAGAAGTTTCGGAAAAGGATTAGTGCAAAGACCATTTGATATGACTTACGGAACACAGGTTAAAGTCACCATTTCAAAATATTATACGCCATCCGGAAGATGTATTCAGGCACTGAATTATGCGCATAAGGATAAAAACGGAAAAGCCATCAGAGTAGAAGAGAAAAATTATAACGCTTTCAAAACCAAAAAAGGAAGAACGGTTTATGATGGTGGCGGAATTTTACCAGACGTAGTTTTGGAAAACACAAAAACAAGCGCCATCGCAGAAGCATTGCAGAAAAATGATGGAATTTTTAATTATGTCACTAATTACTATTATAAAAATCCAACGCTTGGCAATACTATTCCAACAATTACCGATGCCGATATTGCTGATTTTAAAGCGTTCCTGAAAAGAGAAAAAATATCTTTAGATACAGAAACTGAAATCGCTTTGAAAAACACTTTGGAAAAAGCTAAGAAAGAAAATGTTGACACTGCTATTGCAACAGAATATCAGCAATTGTTGGCTGCTTTAGAAAAAAGCGAAGAGACTTTAATTGACAAAAATCAGAAAGAAATCAAGAATTTAATTCTCGATGAAATCATCAAAAGATACCAATACAAAGAAGGATTGTATCAATATTATATCAAAAGTAATTTTGAAATTAAAAAGGCTGTTGAAGTGTTAAACGACAAGCAGCAATACAATAAGATTTTGAAGATTTAGCATGAAGTTTCTAAAGTTTTTATCGATTTTGTTTTGTTGTTTTCTTCAAGCGCAAGAAGAAGTTGTTCATTCTGTTTATTTTGAATTTGACAAATTTACTTTGAATGAAAAAGAAGTAAATGAAGCCATTGATTTTATCAAAAAAACGGATTCAACCCGTATTGAAGACATTCAAATTTTTGGTTATACTGACGACGTCGGGAAAGATGCCTACAACTTTAAGCTTTCTACAAAACGCGCTGATGCCATTCAGGACAAATTCATCGAAAACGGTATTAAAAGTAAAATCATTGTAACTATTGAAGGCAAAGGACGAATTTTAATTGAAGACGATATTGTAGAAAACCTTCCCGAAAAACGTTCTAAAAATCGCCGTGTCGATGTAGTAGTTCACTTGAAACCGCTACCAAAAATTGAAATTCCCGGTTTTTACAATACGGTTCAAAAACATCATATTATTGGCGATCACATTTATTTGGATACTATTTTATTTGAAAGAGGAAGCAGTAAATTACCCTTTAAATCTAAAACTGAATTGGATAGAATTGCTCGACTATTAATGAAATATAAAAACCTTCAATTTGAAATTCAGGGTCATGTGTGCTGCACGCCGCCTTATCAAAAAGAAGCGATTGATTTAGACACTAGAAAACGTCAGTTGTCTGTAAACA
>JAYTGH010000249.1:0-1941 GCA_043733645.1 Flavobacterium sp.
CGCAATAAATTATCAGGATTCGGAACGCTAACTTCTATACCAAAAGTTCGGTTGTTTGGATTGATATAGTTTCCAACCTGACGCACTTTTCCTTTATAGGTTTTCCCTAGTGAAGTTAAATAAACGTCAACCAAATCGCCAAGTTTCAGTTTGCCAATATAAGTTTCAGGAATTGAGGTTGAAACATACATATTTCCAAGATTTACAATACGTAACAAACCGGTAACACTTGGCGCTACAACTTGACCTTTTTCTGCAAAAACTTCATCAATCGTTCCTGAGAACGGAGCACGAATAACTGTTTTTGATAATTGAGCATTAATTTGGGCAACCGCTTTTTGAGCCGAAATCATTTGCGTTTGTGCTTGTAGATATTGAATTTCAGAACCAATTTTTTTGTCCCAAAGATTTTTTTGTCTCTCGAAAGTCGTTTTGGCTAAACTATATTGATTTTGGGCACTTGCTAATTGTGAACTCATTCCGGCGTCGTCAACTCGACCAAGAATTTGTCCTTTTGAAACTCGGTCGCCAGCTTTAACGGTAAGCGATGTCAATGTTCCGCTGAATTCAGGTTGCACCAAGATATTTTCTTTGGTATTCACATTTCCCTGAATGTCGAGATAGTGATTGAAAACGCTGTCTTTTATGGTTAAAACAGAAACTAAAGCTTCTTCTTTTTTAACATCTAAAGTTGCTAAAGCGCCTTCAATTTTAGCAATGTCGGCCTGAAGTGCCGTTTTCTTTTCGTTTAACGCTTTTACATTTTTAGCGCTGATTAAATCGTCAATGTTTTCTGTTTTCGAAGCGTTTGAGCAGGAAAAAAGAACGATTGATAATGCGGATAGGTATAGTAATTTCTTCATTTGTATAAGATTAGTTTTTGTTTATTATTTTTTCTAAAGCAGCTTTTTTATTAATAATATTCACCATCGATTGTAAATAGTATTGTTGTGCTGTATATAATTGTCTTTGGGCTTCGCTAAAATCAAAACTTGAGGATAAGCCTTCTGTAAATTTAATTTGTTGCTTTTTTTCGATACGCTCGGCCAAGCTAAGATTACTTTTAGAAGTAGCATAATCTTCGATGCTGAAGTCATACTCGCTTTTGGCTTTTTCGTATTGTAGTTTCAACTGCTGCTCGGTTTGAGTAAGTTGTGTTTTTGCTTGATCTAAAGCAATTTTAGCTTGTTGCGTTTTGGCATGTCTTCCAAAGCTGCTAAAAATCGGCACACTTAAACTCACACCAAGATTTGAGAATTTATTCCATTTTTGGTCTTTATCGGCAAATGAAAAATTATTAGAAAATGAATTGTAACCAAAATTAACTGCGGCAGCAAGAGTAGGTAAGGCTTTACTTTTTTGCAATTTCAGTTCCAACGAGCGTTGCTCCGTAAAGTTTGTCGCCATTTGATAATTGATGTTGTTGGTTACCTCAAATCCACCTTGACTAAAAGCCAAATCCAAATTGGATACCGAAAGCGTATCTAATTTATCGGTTAGCGTCAAATCGTCGTTGATGTCAATTCCTAAAGTGAACTTCAGCATTTTCATAGCAACATCCTGCAGTCTTTTGGTATTGTTTAGATTACTGTTGATGGAAGCTAACGTAATTTGTAATTGCTCTACATTCTCTTCTTCAATTAAACCGTTTTTAAAAGTTTCCTGCGTATCGCCTAAAGTTTTTGATAGTGTAGCTTTATTTTTTTCGAGAATGGCTACACTTTCTTCGGCCAACAAAACATTACCATAAGCATTGACAACCATTTCCTTAATTTCGGTATTGGTTTTTTGTTTCGCATTTTCATAGAACTTCAAATAAGTTTTAGAAGCCTGAAGTGCTACGATATAAGATCCGTCAAAAAGTAATTGACTCAAAGTCAAACTAGAATTCATTGATTGTTTTGTGCCAAAGGCAAAAAGGCTAATAGCATTTGGATCACC
>JAYTGH010000250.1:0-1937 GCA_043733645.1 Flavobacterium sp.
CTTGGAGCCGTGATGTATTTCTCAAGAAAAATTGATTGGAGTAAGTAAATTTGTAACTGATAAATAAACAATAATGGAACTATTTGTTGAAAAAGATTCAATAGTTAGAGAAATTTGGGGAAAGAGTGATACGGTGCTATTTATTTTTGCCGGAGCTTCTGCTGAGTTTGCGCTAAATAAGGCTGTAGATTGGCTCTATTTTACCGGAAAACTACCTTCTGATCCTTTGGGAAGATTGTTCTCTACAGTGAAATACGCAAAGTTTATCGTCTTTTCGTCTATGGATGAAGCAAACGCTTCGATTGATATGCTCAGAAAAATACACGACACAGTAGAACAAAACCGCGGTGCTTTGATTCCAGATTGGGCTTATCGCGATGTATTGTTTATGCTGATACATTACTCGATTGCATCCTACGAACTTCTCGAAAGAAAATTGACTTATGAAGAGAAAGAAGAAGTCTACACTATTTTTTATCGTGTTGGAAAGCGAATGGGCTTAGTTGAACTGCCGCCAAAATACAGCGAATGGTTACCAGTAAGAGAATCGCATTTGATGGAAAACCTTAAACAAAGCAAATACACTTTTGACCTTTTTAAGCAATACAAAAAACATCTTGGTGTTATGAGATACAAAGTGCTGATTGAAGGTCAAAAATTGGTGGTCCCAAAGCATGTGAAAAAGCTATTGTACTTAAATGATTTCTCTTTGCTTACGATTGTTATTCCAATTTACAAATTCAGTCGAAATATAAAGATGGATAAATTCTTTAAAAATTTATTGCTCCCGTCGGAATATAAATCACAGATTAATGAGATGGATGTGAATCCGATTTGAAAGTAACTTTATTTAAAGCCTGATCAAATTGGACAAAAAGTAAGTAAAGTCATTAATCATAAAACTCTGTGAATCTCTAAAAAAACTATGTGAAACTATGTGAAACTTTAAAAAATTACACAGAGATTCACAGAATAAAAATGAGTCTCACAGAGTTATTATTTGGTTAAATCAAAGTTCCAATCTTTGTTTTTATCATACCAAAGTTGCCCCTCATAAACTGTCAAAGGGCCATCAAAATTATTGGTAAATAAACTTCCGGTTCCTAAACCTTGAGGCATCAAATTATTTTGCAAAAAAGTAAATTGAGCAATCGCATTCAAACCAACATTACTTTCTAAAGCGGAAGTAATCCACCAGCCAATGTTTAGTTTTTCGGCTATTGAAATCCATTCTAAAGTTCCTCGAAATCCACCAATAAAACTTGGTTTCAAAACGATGTATTGCGGTCTTATTTTTTGAAGTAAATTTTCTTTTTCTTCTGTTGAAAAGACACCAATTAATTCTTCATCCAAAGCTATAGGAATTTGGCTCTTTTTACACAGTACTGACATCGTGTCAGTATGATTTTTTTCTATAGGTTGCTCTATACTATGAATCTTAAAACCAGTTAGTTGATTTATTTTAAATAAAGCTTCATTTGAATCGAAAGCACCGTTAGCATCAACCCGAATTTCAATTTTATTTTCATCAAAATTAGCTCTGATAAAGCGCAATAAATCGATTTCTCGGTCAAAATCTATTGCTCCAATCTTTAATTTTATACAGTTAAAACCCTGCTTGATTTTGTCTTCGATTTGGGCTTTCATAAAGGCTTCATCACCCATCCAAACCAAACCATTTATCGAAATACTTTTAGTGTTTTTTGTAAAATCTGAAGGAAATAAAACGAAAGGATTTTCACTTTTCAAAGACAAAAAAGCCATCTCAATTCCGAATTGAATTGATGGAAATTCAACTAATTCCTCCCAAAGTTTTTGTTCACCAAGATGAATATTTTCACAAGTCCATTGTATTTTTTCTTCATAATCCGGTCGATCGTCAGCAGAAAGTCCACGAAGAATTCCGCACTCGCCTATTCCTTTTTTACCGTTTTTTT
>JAYTGH010000251.1:0-1937 GCA_043733645.1 Flavobacterium sp.
GGCTCTTTTAAAACCGAGTGCAAATATACAAACCTTTTTTTTTCTGGCAAGTAGTTTTATAAAAATATTTTCATTTCATTTTATTACCTTTGCCGCATTAAAAATATAACAGATGTTTCACAGATTTATCAAATTAATTATAGCGGCTTTATTAGTAGCAACCGCCGTTTGGCAGTTTACAGAAGGAAATATTGGCAATGGAATCTTTTTAATACTATTGACGGCAATTCCGATTTTTCTTTATTTTAAAAACGAATACATCCTTTTGGCCTTCTTAAAATTGAGAAAACAGGATTTTCCGGGTGCGAAAGTGTGGTTGGATAAAATCAAGAATCCAGAAACGGCTTTGGTTAGAAAACAACAGGGTTACTATAATTATCTTCACGGATTGATGCTGTCGCAAACGAATTTACACCAATCAGAGAAATTTTTTAAAAAAGCGATTGAATTGGGTTTGAGCATGGATATGGATTTGGCTGTAGCTAAACTGAACTTAGCTGGAATCGCTATGTCCAGAAGACGCAAAATGGAAGCGACTGCTTTACTAAACGAAGCTAAAAAGTTGGATAAACAAAATATGCTTAACGATCAGATTAAGATGATGAAGGAGCAGATGAAGAAAATTTAAGATAGACTTCTTAGACTGGCTTAGACTCCTTAGAAAAAAAGAACCACTTTCAGTTTTATGAAAGTGGTTCTTTATATTTAGATTCAGATCTAAAATGTCTAACTATCTAATAATCTAAGTTAGTCTAAATTAATATCCTGACAACGGAATCTTGATTTCGTATTTTTTCTTGCTTGGATTCAGTAGCTTTTTGTCGCGCAGCCAAGGATTGTGGATTTTCAGAATCTTATAGTTGATGCCTTGTGATTGTGCAAAACCAGTCAGGTCGTTAATGGTACTGTCTACCTCAACATTTTTAGTTGGTATCACCGGATACAAATCGGTTGGATAAATACTGAATCCATACAATGCGGGTTGTTTCATGATTTCTTTTAGTGCCAAAATTCGGAATACATAACGTGACGTTTCTTCAGTCAGGCCTAAATCATAATAATTAGAGACTTTTTGCTCGTCAATTTTTTTAGATAATCCACTCATCCCACCGTTATACGAAGCTGCAGCCATAGTCCATGAACCAAATTTTTCTTTGGCTGCCAATAAATATTTACAGGCGGCTTCGGTAGATTTCTCCAAATGGTACCGCTCATCCACAAGTTCGTTAACTTCCATTCCTTTTTCTCTGGCAGTATCGGGCATAAACTGCCAAACACCTTTCGCTCCCGAAATTGAAGTAGCATTCAACAAGCCACTTTCGATAACGGCAAGATATTTAAAATCATCTGGCACGCCATACTGTTGTAATATTGGTTCAATAATTGGGAAAACCCGATTGGCTCTTCTTATTATCAAGACTGTGGTGGCATCTAAATTAGCATTAATCAGTAGTTCTCTGTCCAATCGCTCTTTGACATCATTTATTTGTAGTGGAGCAGGCTCGCCAGCAAAGTCAACAGTAGTTGGAAAATACATTGGAGTGCCTTCTCGCAATAATTTTTCTTTGTTGTCACCGGTAATTCCAAAAACTAGTATTCCCGAAATTAATACAACGGCAAGTGTCGATAATAGGGCTTTATTCGTTTTCATAATCTGTAGGATTTAATTTTTTGTGGTCAGATATGCAATCGCTTTTTATTTATTAGTGTTTGTTTTTAACAAACACTTTTTTGTGGCGATGCCATAATCATTCATTTTATGTTGTAAAACTACAATTTTATACTATAAAGCTACAAAAATTGCACCGTTATGTCTGACTTTCTAACATAATTTTAGGTAAATTTTCGTTAAGCCACCGGTATTTTGTTATAATCATAATGTGGGTTCCACCTTTAACAGGGATGCATTTTTTAATGTGTTTGATAGGAAAAACTTC
>JAYTGH010000252.1:0-1937 GCA_043733645.1 Flavobacterium sp.
CAGCCATGGTTGCAGATACCTGTCGAAGGATATTTTTGAATGAACTCACAAAATCAGGTAGGTTTTACCTCGATTTCGAAGAAATTATTTCTTAGAAAACACTCAAGAAAAAAGTTTAAATGGTACGAATAAGAGCATTTAGGGCAATTGAAGATGTTGAATCTTGTTATCGTTTTCTTGAAGGGCACACTAAAATATTAGAAATCTATGGAGTCACAAAAGTGACATCTTTAAACCCAGAATGGGTTTATAACCCTGGCACTATTGTCGTCATGGTTGAAAATGAAGACCAAACAAAGGTTTATGGAGGTGCACGAATTCAAATGTATGACGGGTCCTTACCTTTACCAATTCAAACTGCAATTGGACATTATGACGCCAAAATCAACACAATGGTTACCAAAGGTTCAGCGGAAATCTGTGGATTGTGGAATTCGCGGGAGGTAACAGGAATGGGTATTGGTAGTATTATTTTAGGTCGAGTCACATGCGCACTAATTGGAATGCTTCCGATAATTAAAACATTTATGCTTTGTGCCCCAGTTACAGTAAAGATGTGTGCATCCGTTGGATGTGTAATGGTTAAGGAACTTGGTAATAATGGCCTTTTCTATTATCCTAAAGATGATTTAATTGCCACCGCCATGGTTATTCCTGATCCAGAGACGATTGTTCATGCTGAAGAACATGAGAGAAATTTGATTTTCAATTTAAGAAAAAATCCAGTATTGAATACAATAGAATCAACAGGGCGGGGACCCCTTGAAATATTTTTCGATCTAAATATTCCTGAAGTAAAAATTGAAAGCTTTTACGTACTATAAGGTTTTGAAAAAATTCTACTACCTGATTTTTATCCTTTTGGGGTTAATATCTAATCATTGCTTTGGGCAAGTTGTTGTAAACTATGCAGACGCAGATAAAAAAATCATTATTGGCAAAAGTATATATGCTCTAGAAGATAGAAATAGCAATATGACTCTGGAAAAAGTCATTAATCTACAGTCCACTTTTATACGTACAAATCAAGAAGTCCCAAATTTTCAAATTTCGAATAGTACGTTCTGGATAAGAATTAAGATAAAAAATAGTTCAAAAGACGCTAACCTACTCTTGGACATAGAGTACCCACCTCTCCAGAATGTGACTTTTTTCGCACCTACACAAAAGGGATTTATAGAAACTAAATCAGGGACGTCGGTACCTTTTAGAAGTCGACGAATTCAATCTCAGAATCATTTATTTGCTCTAAACCTGGCAATAGGTAGTAGTGCTACTTATTACCTAAAATTAAGTTCTAACAGCCTGATTCTTGTACCAATTTTTATAGGTTCAGTAAGCTCTATTGCAAGTTCAGATATCAGCCGAAGTTTAATAAATGGACTATATTTTGGTATTATCATCGTGATGATATTTTATAATCTTTTTTTATACTTTTCTACAAAAGACAGGAACTATTTTTTCTATGTCATCTATATATTCCTAGTAGGGCTTGTACAAGCGTCCTTAAATGAATTCACCTTTAGATATTTATGGCCTAATAATATATGGTTAAATTTACAAAGTATGACAGTACTTCCCGCGTTAAACGGACTGGCTGTTGTATTTTTTTTCAAACATTTTTTGGATATTAAAACACAACTTTCAAAAAGATTAATATTTCTGCACATATTTAATCTTTTGTATGTTCTAAGCATAGTTTTAAGTCTGTTTGGATATTATAAAACAAGTCTCTACATACTACAATTAGTAGCAATAGTTGGCTCATTCATTTTATTTTATATTACAATTGAACTGATAAAGAAAGGGTATCGCCCAGCGAAATTTTTTCTATTGGCCTGGTCATTTTTTTTATCAAGCATTATCATCTTTGTACTCAGAAATTTCAATTTACTTCCCTTTAATTCATTTACCGAGCATGTTTTACTAATTGGCTC
>JAYTGH010000253.1:0-1936 GCA_043733645.1 Flavobacterium sp.
GCTCTCGCATAACGATTATCGGCATTTCTAAATAGCTTGAATCGTTGATGAATAAAGATATCATGAACAGTGAAATATGCCAAACCATAAGCAAAGATCCCGAGCCCGATTGCTAAACCAATTTTGATAATATCATATTGCCAAAGCAAAAAGAAACCAATACTAACTACGGCATAAAAAATAAAAAACGCATCGTTTCTTTCAAACCAGGATTCATGATCTTTCTTGTGATGATCAGCATGTAATTTCCAAAGGAAGCCATGCATGACATATTTATGACTGAACCATGCCATGAATTCCATGATGCAAAACGTAAGGATGAAAGCTAAAATATTTACAAGCATAATTTTTATAATAAATTCAAACGATAATTAACATAACACTTTGCCAATAGTCCAATTTTTTGATAATCAGGAACACGGATTCTGGTGTTTTTGATTTCTATAGAAGGCGTCTTTTTTAACTTTGACAATAACTTTTTATAATAGATGAATGCCGTGTAAACACCGAATTTAGCTTCCAGAGGTAATTTTAAAATTCCTTGAAATCCGGCTTCAAAATCAGCTTCAATTTCTTTGATAATGGCATCTTTTGAGTGTTCGTCCAACTGTGATAAATCAGTATTTGGAAAATATGTTCTGTTCAAATCTTCATAATCGGTTTTCAAATCTCTTAAGAAATTTACCTTCTGAAAAGCCGAACCCAAACGCATTGCAGCGTGTTCCAGTTCGCCAAATTTTTTCTCATCACCATTTACAAAAACGGTTAAACACATTAGTCCAACCACATCGGCAGAGCCATAAATGTAATCATTAAATTCATCAATTGTCGTGTATTCTTTTTTGTATAAATCTAATTTCATGCTGTTCATAAAAGCAATAATCATGCTTTGCGGAATAGCATATTTATGTACAGTATGTTGAAATGAATTCAGCACCGGATTCAAACTTATTTTGTTTTGCAAGGCACTTTCTAAATCCTTTTCAAACATTTCAAAAAGCATTTCTTTGTCATAATCGTGAAATGTGTCCACAATTTCATCGGCAAAACGTACAAACCCATATACATTATAAATGTCTTGACGAATAGTGGGTGCAAGCATTTTTACGGCGGCAGAAAACGATGTACTATAGGATTTAGTTACGTTTTTACTACAATCGAATGATATTTTATCAAAAAGAGATTTCATAATGTTTAGTAAATTATAGATTTTTTTGAATCAGATCTGCTACTAGTTTTCCAGAGATTAAAGCTGGCGGAACACCCGGTCCCGGAACTGTTAATTGTCCGGTAAAAAAGAGATTTTTAACTTTCTTGCTTTTCAATTTGGGTCTTAAAAAAGCGGTTTGCATTAATGTATTGGCTAAGCCGTATGCATTGCCTTTATATGAGTTGTAATCCTTTATAAAATCATTTACGCAAAACGATTCTTTAAATATAATACTTTCTTTTACAGATTGCTGTGTCAGTTTCTCAAAACGGGTAATAATTTTCTCGAAATATTCTTCTCTTAACTCAGTATTATCATCTAATCCGGGTGCTAAAGGAATTAAAAATATGCCGGCTTCTTTTCCGGAAGGCGCTGAATTAGAATCTGTTTTTGATGGAAAACTGGCGTAGAATAATGGTTCTTCGGGCCATTTTGGATTATCATAAATCGCTGAAGCATGAACATCAAAATCAACATCAAAAAATAAAGTATGATGTTCTACATTTTCTATTTTTTTATCAAAACCAACATAGAATAGGAGAGAAGATGGTGCAAATGTTCTGTTTTCCCAATAGTTGTCAGAATAGCCACGATACTTTTCATCCAACAAACTTTCTGTATGATGATAATCGGCACCGCTTAAAATTATATCACCATACACAATTTCACCATTTACTATTATGGCGTTGGCTTTTCCTTTGTCAACATTAATTTTTTCGATATTTG
>JAYTGH010000254.1:0-5623 GCA_043733645.1 Flavobacterium sp.
AAAAGTGGCGTTAAATAAACTAATCCGGTATAACTTCCATAAATTTGAGAGGCGTCGGCATCTTTCATTAATAATATTTTAGTCATAAAGAGAATGAAGATGGCTCTCATTCCATAATAACTAAATCTTTCCCACATTTCTGTGAAGAATAAGAAGTACAATCCTTTAGGATGTCCAGTTTTTACAGCTGTTTCACTCATGTTTTATTGTTTTAGATTGGTTTTGAATAGTTTAATTTTCTTTATAAAAACTGTCAATTTTAGTGAAAAAATTACAATTAACAGCACTTTTTTATGTTAAATGCAATTTTTGAAGCTGTACAGCTTGAGTAATACTTAAAAAAGCAGTGGTATTAATCATATCTTTAGCTACAATCATAGTAGTGTTGTTTAAGGCTATTATACTTTATATATGCGCTATATATGCGCTATATATACGCTATATATACGCTATATATACGCTATATGACCCGTCCTAAAATAACTATTTATACCATACTTACTGATAGATTATCTGTGCGTACTGCTTATATCCTGTGCTACCACACGAAAGGATTGACTTCGTCGAATCTTCGATTTCGTGCGGCCTCTAAACATCAAATATGAAATTTATAATTCCTACTCCTATTTATTTTCTTACAATGTAAATGCAGGGTATTTATTTAAAATATACCACACGAAAAGATTCGTGCGGTATCGGGGATACATGAAATTGGTTTTTTAGAAAACAAAAAACCCATCAACTTTTCAGTGATGGGTTTTCCTGTGGTACCTCCAGGAATCGAACCAGGGACACATGGATTTTCAGTCCATTGCTCTACCAACTGAGCTAAGGTACCTTTTTAATGCGGGTGCAAATATAGGATGATTTTTAATTTATCCAAAACAAATACTAAAAAAAAACTATTCGTAACTTTGCGCACCAAAAATAGTATTATGCTTTTAGCCATTGATGTTGGAAATACTCGAATCAAAGCGGCTGTCTTTGAACAAAATACGCTAGTGGAACTTTTTATTTTTACCAAAGATGCGTTAGTAATAGAGACGAATTATATCCTAAATAAGTTTCCAAAAATCAAAAGTTTAGTCGTGGCTTTGGTGGGAAATGTAGAAAAAGAATTGTTTTTGTCTTTAAAAAACAAGATTGAAATTCATTTCATAACCCACGAAAGTAAATTCCCGTTCACTAATTTATATAGCACTCCAACTACACTTGGAATCGACCGAATGGTTTTGGCTTCAAGCGCTGTTATACAATTTCCCAATCAAAATAGGTTAGTTATCGATGCCGGAACTTGTGTAACCTATGATTTTATTGATGAAAACGATAATTACTTGGGCGGAGCTATTTCTCCGGGAATTCGTTTGCGTTATGAATCATTGCACCAACAAACAGCGAAATTACCCTTGTTAACCAAGAAGAATCCTGAAAATTTTATTGGAAATTCTACTCAAGAATCTATTCATTCTGGTGTAATTAATGGAGTTGCTCTCGAGATTGATGGGTTTATTGAACTATACAAAGCCCAATACGCTAAATTTATCATAATTTTAACGGGTGGCGACACAGAATTTTTGGCTATACAATTAAAAAATACCATATTTGCCAATTCAAATTTTTTATTAGAGGGTTTGAACCAAACATTTCAATACAATCAAAATGATTAAAAAAATTATAGTAAGCAGCTGTTTACTTTTTTCACTGGCAATTTTTGCTCAAGAAGGAACATCTTCTCCTTATTCTTTTTACGGAATTGGCGATATAAAATTTAAAGGCTCTATTGAAAATCGTTCCATGGGAAGTATTTCAGTTTTTCCGGATAGTATTCACATAAATATTCAAAATCCAGCACATTTGGCCAGTTTAAAGTTAACCGGACTTGCCCTTGGCGGAACCTATGGCAATACAAAATCTATAACAGAAACTCAAGAAGGAAAAGCGCGTAGAACTTCATTAGATTATATGGTTATAGGAGTTCCGGTTGGTAAAGTTGGGGTTGGATTTGGACTTATTCCTTATTCTTCTGTTGGATACAAAATTGGAAAAACAACCTATATTACCAATGCCAGTAATGACACTATTCGTAGCATCTATTCAAAATACAATGGAATTGGTGGCGTGAACAAAGTCTTCTTAGGTTTTGGGTATAAGCTTACCAAAAAAATAAATATTGGTGCTGATATTCAATATAATTTTGGAACAATCAAAACCAGCGATTTGCAGTATCAAACCGATTTGCAATACGGATCAAGAGAAAACAATGTTTCTGATTTGCGAGGAGTTAATGTTGATTTGGGAATAACGTATCAAACAAAAGTAGACACTAAACATTCTTTCTTCAGTAGTTTGTCCTATACGCCGCAAGCCGAATTATCAATAAGCAATACTCGTGACATTGAAATTGTTCAGCTTTTAAGCACCAGTGCGGTAACCGTAATCGAAAGAGAAACCATACCAATTGCAAATACCAAAATAAAACTACCGGCAAAACTTTCTATTGGTTCTGGTTTTGGCGAAGTGAAAAAATGGTTAATTGGTGGAGAAATTACTTTTTTACACAACAGTGCACTCTCTAATCGTTTTACCGATATTAATGGTGCTAAATTTGAGAACTCTGTTCGCTATAGTTTAGGTGGTTTTTTCATACCTAATTATAATTCTTACTCTAATTACTACAAGAGAATTGTTTATCGCGGAGGATTGCGTTATGAAAACACAGGTTTAGTGATTGTAAAACCAGGTTATGCAGACAAATCAATTAATGATTTTGCCGCAAATATTGGGTTAGGAATGCCATTAAGTGGTACCTTTAGTAACATAAATATTGGACTTGAAATTGGTAAAAGAGGCACAAAATATTATACCTTAGTAGAAGAAAATTATATCAACCTGAGTGTCGGTTTATCACTAAGCGATAAATGGTTTGTGAAACGTAAATTTGACTAAAACTAATAACGATGAAGGCAATTATTTTTATTCTTGGTGTTTTGTTTATTACAAATAGCAATGCTCAAAAGTTTGATTGTGCTTCAAAAATAACGGAATATCAAGCGCTTTTTAAAGCAAAGAAAATTGGGGCTTCATTTGATGCTTGGAGTGACGTTAGAAAAAATTGTCCAAAAGAAAGTGAAGCTGTTTATACTGACGGAATTCAAATTCTTCAATACAAAACGGATAACGCAACTTCACCCGAAGAAAAAGAAAAGTTAGTCCGCGATATCTTAAAATTGTATGACCAATACAATAAAAACTTTCCTTTAACAACTCCCGATTTCGAAGTAAATAAAGCAATAACTTTGATCGCTAATAAAATAGATTCTAAAGAAGAAATTTTCGGTTTATTAGATAGCGGTTTTGCCAAAGCTTCAAAAAATGTAACCGATGCCAATGCAATCTTTACGTATTTCACTATGTATTGTGAAAAATTCAACAGCGGCGACAAAAAAATAACTGCCAATGCTGTTTTAGAAAAATATACCTTGGTTAATTCCTTGCTTAACCAATTGCAAGCATCCAAACCCGAAAACAAAGAGTATAAAACGGCACAAAGAGCAACTGACAACTTGATAAAAGACTTGGCAACCTGTGAAAATTTAGACGCTTTCTACACTAAAAATTATGCTGACAATAAAGACAATACAGATTGGCTTATTTCGGCACTAAACAGCCTTTCGGCGAAATGCAGTAACAAACCCATTTTTGTTACTATGGCCGAAAAGCTTTATTCAATTAAGGCTACGGCGCAATCAGCCAACTTCATGGCATTGGCTAATCTTAAACAAAGAAAGTTTACAGAAGCAATTACTTTTTATAACGAATCTGCCGAATTCCAAACAAATCCGATAGAAAAAGCCCGAATATATTACACACTTGCCACAGGCTTATTAGCTAACGATTTACCAAAATCAAAAGAATACCTGAACAAAGCTTTGACTGCTGACCCTAAACTGGGAAAAGCCTATTTGTTTTTAGCGCAACTTTATGGCAACAGCGCTAAAGATTGTGGCGTAACTGATTTTGAAAAGAAAGCTGTTTACTATTTAGCGATGCAAACCGCCCAAAAAGCGGCAATTGCGGAGCCAAGATTAAAACCAACTTCTGATAAAGTAGCTAAAGATTTCGAAGTATTATCGCTAACCGCGGACGAAATTTCGAAAGCAAAAATGAATGGAAAATCACTAACCATTGGTTGTTGGATTAATGAAACCATTACTTTCCCTGCAAAATAATGAAGTATTCTACTAGAAACAGTCTCCCGTTTATTGTATCACTTCTTTTTTGTATTATTATAATTGGATGTCAAAGTAACTTTCGTGATGTTCAGAAAATGGGTTTTGCTGAATTTTCACCAAGCGGCGATGCTGATGGTATTAACCTAAAATATACCGATTCGGGCAGAATTACAGCTAACTTAATAAGTCCAAAAATGTTGGATTATGCCACAGTAGAATATCCGTTTACCGAATTCCCGAAAGGCATTCATTTAACGCTATTTGATAAAAACGGAAAGCAAACCTATATCGACGCCAAGTATGCCGTTTCTCATAAAGTTACTAATTTAATAGATTTGCAGAACGACGTAAAAATATCCAATCAAAATGGCGAATTGCTCGAAACGGAGCAATTGTATTATGACCAGAAAAACGAATGGTTTTTTACCGAAAAAAAGTTTAAATTTACGTCACCAAAAGGAGTTTCCTATGGAGAAGGAATTGATTTTAGTAAAGATTTCAAAAAAGTTAACTCACAAAAAATATCTGGAGAAATCCAATCAGAATAACCACTATGAACTATTTAAGATTTACCCAATACGCCTATTTACTTGCCGGAATCCTTTTTGCTATTGATGCTATTGTAAAATGGAATTCTCAACAAAACTATATCATAAGCGCACTATTTGCCGCCTCTTGTGTTTTCCTGTTTTTCTTTAGAAGAAAGTTTGCCAAAAAATTTGACGACCACAACAAAAAAACCTAATTCATGGAAATCGGAATAATCATTCTATGCTTGATACTTTCCGCTTTTTTCTCTGGAATGGAGATTGCTTTTGTTTCTTCCAACAAAATCTACCTTGAAATTGAAAAAAAACAAGACGATTTCATTTCCAAAATCCTAACCAAACTTACCCAAAAGCCATCCAAATTTATTGCTACCATGCTTGTGGGAAACAACATTTCTATGGTTGTTTACGGGTTTTTTATGGGCGATTTATTGATGCGCTGGTTTGTAACTTTGGGGTTTAATTTTACCGATTTCTCCAATTTATTATTGCAAACCACCATTTCGACGCTCATTGTTTTAATGACTTCTGAGTTTTTGCCAAAGGTATTTTTTCAAATCTATGCCAATAGTTTTATCAAATTCTTTGCACTGCCTGCCTATTTTTTCTACAAACTCTTTTATTACATTTCGTCATTTCTGATTTGGATTTCCGATTTTGTGCTGCGAAAGTTCTTCAAAACCGAAGGCGATCAAATCAATTTATCCTTCAGCAAGGTAGAACTTGGAAATTATATTTCGGAACAAATGAATTCGGTACAAGACCACGAAACTGTTGATTCTGAAATTCAGATTTTTCAGAATGCGTTAGAGTTTTCGGGCGTGAAAGCACGCGAGATTATGA
>JAYTGH010000255.1:0-1930 GCA_043733645.1 Flavobacterium sp.
TTTGCACTTTAATTTACCAAACCTAAAATAGATTTTCTCTGAAATTACTGTTACTTTTTCGTTTGGATAAATGGGCTTTAGATATTCTATTTCTGATGATGTCAATGCAACTTTTGATTCGGCGTTGAAATCATTTCCAAGCAAATAAATTCCTAAGCAAACTAAGCCAATCTGCGCCATCGTTTCTGTTAAGATAACGCCAGGCGTAATAGGATTATCCTTGAAATGGCCTTTGTAGAAATCCAAATCTGCACTGAAAGTAAATGTTCCTTCTGCACCATTTTCATCCACGTGGACTAACTCATCCACAAAAAGAAATGGTTTGGTATAAGGCAGTTTATAAACGATATCGGTATACATTTTAGAATTCAATTAGTATTCGTTGCGCTGAAAAACCTGGACCAAAACTCAGCAACAGTCCTTTTTCGCTCTGCTTTGGTTTATTATCCATTATGCGTTCCAAAACGTATAAAACCGTGGCGCTCGACATGTTTCCGTATAGTCGAAGCACTTCTTTGGTGTCATCAATATTCTTACCCAAACCGGAAAACAAATCTTCAACAGTCTGTACAATCTTCTTGCCTCCGGGATGAAATATCAAATGATCAATATCTTCAATTTTCAGGTTATTTTTCTCCAAAAACGGATGAATAATATCCGGAAAATGCGACGCAATAGTTTCGGGAACTTCAATATCCAAAACCATTTGCAAACCAGAATTGGTTAGTTTGAAACCCATCATATGAATAGCATCGTAAAAATGATACATATCTTCGGCTAGTATTTTTGGACCATCATCCTGTTCGTTAGAAGACAGCAAAACACAGGCAGCGCCATCGCCAAAAATAGCAGCAGAAACAATATTCGGCATCGAATAATCATCAAGCTGAAAAGTCGCAGTCGGGCTTTCGACCGCTATAACTGCGGCACGCTTTCCTGGATTTGCCTGAAGGAAATTCTTGGCGTATATCATTCCCGAAATTCCTGCGGCACAACCCATTTCGGTAACTGGAAGTCTGACAATATCCTGACGGAGTTTTAGAGAATTGATTAAATAAGCGTCCAAAGACGGAATCATGATTCCTGTGCAGCTAACGGTTATAATATAGTCGAGCGTTTCAGGTTCCCAATTGGCTTTTTTTAACGCTTTATCAAGTACTTTTTCACCAAGGTCAATTACTTCGCGAACATAAATATCATTGCGTTCTTCAAAAGAAGTGTTGGTGAAAACCTCCGTTGGTTCCATAATGGAATAGCGTTTATCTACCATTGCGCCTTCGAATATCTTTTTTACCTTTCGGATAAAACGTTCGTCTTGCCCAATAAGCCAACCTTCCAGAAGCGGTAGAATTTCTTCTGTTGTTCTGGAGTATTTTGGTAATTCTTTTGCTACGGCTTTTATTCTGACGCTCATTGGCTAATATTTAATTTGTTTTGATTATCCATTGATATCGAAATGCCCATTTCCATTCTATACAATAGTTTTTGAAGTTTAACTTTCTGGAGAACAATTCCAGTTCGGGTCTTTTAAATCCCCTTAAAATGGACACCAGGCCATCTTCTCTTGACATATCATTCAATCGGAAAACAAAACACAACGCCTTAAATAACCGATAAGAAACGCTGCTTCTCTGCAAATCATTAATTACAATTCCGAGTTTCGCATTCACATTAAATACTTTCAGTAATTTGATAATCTCATCGTCCTTGAAATGATGAAGCGTTAAAGTACATAATACAATATCATACTGTAAAGCGGCAAAAATTTCGTCAAATATATCTTCGCAGCGGTATTTAATATTAGGATAATGTATTGATAATTCTTTGGCGTAATCAACAGTGAACTGATTTGCATCGATACCGATTAATTCAAATTCCAAAGAGTTACTATTTCCATAATCCGCCAAATAACGCAGCATATCTCCGTTGC
>JAYTGH010000256.1:0-1927 GCA_043733645.1 Flavobacterium sp.
TTCTTGCTCGACGAACCGCCAAAGGCTATAATTTTTTTCATTTTTCGGTATTTAAATAATAAGTTAAAGCACCGGAAGGACATTTTTTCACCGTTTCAATGATTTTCTCTGTAGTCGAACCTTCCGGAATAATCCATGGTTTTTCTTTTGGTTTAAAAACATCAGGATTGTTTTTTACGCAATTGGCAGAATGAATACATTTCCCCGATTGCCACACTATGGTTACTTCGCCATTGGTGTATTCTTTGGTTAGGTCTTTTGGATCCATAATTAGAGAGTTGTGTTTATGGTTATATTTCCTTTTAATAATTTCGAAATCGGACATTTATCGGCAATAACGAGCAAACGCTCTTTTTGTTCGTCGCTCACTTCGCCAAAAAATGAAATCGTTCTTGAAATGGTTGTTTGCAATTCGGTTGCTGTTTGCTTCGCCTGTTCGCTATGCTGGCTCGAGCCCTGAGCTAAATTTAGTGAAATATTGATTTCTGGGATATCCCAACCTTTTCTATCAATGTACATTCGCAATGTTGACAATGTACAACCAGCCAATGATGCTAAAAATGTTGAAAAAGGATCAGGGCCAAGGTCATTACCACCAATGCTTTCGGGTTCGTCCATTAGCAATTTGCCATTACGCCAAAAAATGGAACACAAATATTTTTGTGTACCAATTTTACCTTCAACATTATTTTCTAAAAGATTTGCCATTTTTTATTTTTATAACCCTTTCAGGGTTCTGAACCCTGAAAGGGTTTGTTATTATAAAACGTCTCTAAACTCTGGAACTTTATCAAAAACACTTTTCGCAAACGGACAAAGCGGAATGATTTTGATGTTATTTCCTCTTGCATATTCTACGGCTTTGGTAACCATTTTTTTGCCAAAGCCTTTACCTTCATTTCCAGGATTAACTTCGGTGTGATCGATGATGATTTTATCTTCCCCTGCAAAAACAAACGTCATTTTCCCTTCCTGCTTTCCATCAACATCAATATGGAAATAACCTTTCTTATCATCAATTTCTAATTTTACTTCGCTCATAATCTTTATTCTAAATTTTTTCTTGCTTCTTGCTTCTTGTTTCTTGTTTCTTTCTTCTGAATTATTGAGCCATTGGAACTTCCATTAACAAAATTTCAGTATCTGAAGTAGCTTCAAAAGTTACTTTGTCAAAATCGGTAATGCCTAAACCATCACGTTGTTCCAATTCCTGACCATCTACTTTTACGCTTCCTTTAATTACAAAAACATACAAACCGTTGCCTTCTTTTTTGCGATTGTAATCAATAGTGATTCCTTTATCCAAATTACCCATGTGAAACCAAGCATCCTGATGAATCCAAACGCCAGCATCGTCAGCATTTGGCGAAAGAATTTGTTGCAATTTATTATGTCTGTCAGTGGTATCTAATGTGATTTGTTGGTAACGAGGTTCTACATTTCTGGTTTTTGGGAAAACCCAAATTTGCAACAGATTAGTTCTTTTATCATGATTCGGATTAAATTCAGAGTGCTGAATTCCGGTACCTGCGCTCATTACCTGCACGTCACCAAATTTAATCACTTCGGTATTTCCCATACTGTCTTTGTGCGCCAAATCACCTTCGAGCGGAATGGTGATGATTTCCATATTATCATGCGGATGCGTTCCGAAACCCATGCCTGATGCTACGATATCATCATTCAAAACCCTTAAAACGCCAAACTGTACTCTTTCTGGTTCGTAGTAGCTGGCAAAACTAAAAGTATGATGGGCATTTAACCAACCGTGGTCGGCGTGTCCTCTTGTATTTGCTTTGTGTAATATTGTATTTTTCATTTGTCTTTAATATTTGTTTTTAAATTGTCAAATGCAATCGCTATGACTTTCCTTTATCAATTGTGGGATTGTAGCGGCGATGTCATAATGTTTAAATTTACTAATTAT
>JAYTGH010000257.1:0-14312 GCA_043733645.1 Flavobacterium sp.
AGATTTGTGTACCTGTAAACCTATTCTAGGATTATTTTTAACTGTAAACTTATTACAGGATTAATATTAATAAGTGTAAACTTTTTTCAGGACGATACACCTCAAGCTATTGTGTTCAAACAGTCATTGCAATATCATTGCAATGACTGTTTGACATGGATATGGTATATTTTAAAGGAGTTGTGAGATATTGCAATGGTATTGCAATGTCTTTTAATATTAATTGCAATGGTTTTGATATTAAATTCTTAATTTATTCAGCAATGCTCAAAACTGATTCCTTTTCTTGTTTTTGGCTTTGTATGTTCCAATAAATCGCCATTTGCTGAGCGTAATCGATTGGAGTTTTTCCAATATAATTTAGAAACTCCTTTTCGGTACTATGTCCAGTTACATTCAATAATAAACCTGTCGGAATATCTCCGTAATAATTTGTAGCAAATGAACGCCTGCAAATATGTGAAGTAATCAATTCCCATTTTTTAAAATCACCATTTTCTTTTCGAGAAGTATCAGGGTTTATCCTTGCGCCCGAAATTGTTTCATTCAATTTGGCTTCTTGACAAACATCTTTGATGTACAAATTAAATTTAGCTTTTGAACTTTCTATGTTTTTGCTGTAAAGTGGTGGGAAGTTTCCATTTCTTTTATCTAAAATTGCTCTTACTTTATCGTGTACAAGTATGGAAACTCTTTTTTTAGTTTTTTGCTGGATAAGTTCTATAAAATCTAAATTGCCTATTTGCTTAATATCTTGCTTTGTTAATTGTAATAAGTCCCCAACACGTTGACCAATATAACAACCAATCAAAAGCCAATCTCTGGCATCTTGTAAATGAGCTTCTTTCAAATCAACTTTTTCGATTTCCGCTAATTCATCCCAATTAAGATAAATTTTATCAATTTGAACACTAAAACCTTTAATTTGTTGAAGTTGTGGACTAACAGTATAGCCCGACTTTTGAGCATCTAAACAAATGGTTTTTAAAAACTTAATATAGCGCCCCGCCGTATTTCTGCCTAACTTTTCTACTTCAAGCAAATATTTAAGAAAATCATTTCTATACTTCAAATCAATTTCAGATAGTTTATACTTGTGGCGTTTATACTCTTGGAATCCCTGTATTTTTAATTTTATTGTTTTATATTTTGTAACTGTGGCTTTGGATGTTCCGAGTTCTCCAGTTCTGTCATTTGTTTTTAACTCCAATTTTTCTACATAGAGGTCGCAATAATTAAGAATGAAATTGTTATCTGTTTTTTCGGCTTTATTAAAATGGGTATTTAGACAATCATTTAGCCAGTCTTTATTGACTATATCCGATCCTGTCCCGCTTTTATTGTATCTGCTAATTATATAAGATTCCAAAGTGTCTAATTCATTTTGCAAATTGTCTCTTTCTGAAAACTGGGCGACTTTCCGTATTTTACCACTTGCGTTATTAAAATAAGCTGGATTGATGACTAACGGAATTGCTAGTTTAATATCAGTTTCTCTATTTGCAACAAATCGGATGTATATTTTTGATGGATTATTATTTCCTCTAATCGAATATTTTATTGTAGCCATTTTTCATATTTTAGTTGCAACAAATATATATAGTAGTATTATTATAAAAAAATATTTTGTCCGACATTTGTCCGACCAAAAGCGAATTTATACTTATTCAACCTAATACAAATTAATTATATTTTTCACTAAAAACCCTTTAAATACTTAACTTAACAAGGTTTTTTATTCTAATTCAATTGTTTAGAGTTAATTAGCAATTAAGCTGTTTTGTTCCCTCTTTCTCCGCCAGAGAATTCTCAAAATGAACTAAAACCCTTTAAACCTCAACGTTTAGAGGGTTTTTTCTTTTCACCGAATAACCAAATTATTCATTATTTCTCAAATAAAAGGTGCACAAGCGGTGCACTTTCAAAAAAAGAGAAAAATCGGTGCACCGAATTTTAGCTCACTCTTAGTAAAACAAGTAGTTCACAGAATGAACATCTTGACTAGTATTGACGATTAAACTAAATTAATTATCAATTTAAAGGTCACCAAGATGAAAACAAAAATCACAGTACTTTATTATTTAAGAAAATCTAAAGCCAATGCACACGGTCAAATGCCAGTTTACCAACGCATCACCATCAACAAACAACGTTTTGATGTTAGCTCTGGATTGTATGTCGAAGAAAACAAATGGTCTTCAGAAGCATCTAAAATGAAAGGGAGCACCGAAGAAGCTCGTATAATAAATAGTCAACTTGATATGATGAGAGCAACCGTTTACGAAACCGAGAAACGACTTTTCATGAACCAAGTACTGCAAATTCCAGTAGAGGAAGGAATTGTGTTTAGACCTGAAGATTACAAATATAGTAGTGCTCCGGATTATGCAGGAGAAAAAGGATTGTTAAATGGTATTTGTATTTTTCAGTATTTTAAATTATAGAACATAGAACCACGCGAAAGGATTGCTACGCCAGTCGCTTCGCTCTAGTCGCACGGTAGCGGGGGTTAAACTCCTGCTGATAGAAGACGAACTGACTTATGGAATGCTTCTCGATTTCCTTTGGCAGTCGCTTCGCACTAGTCGCGCCGTAGCGAGGGGGGAAATTTACCTTAGCATAGCAAAATGAGATTTAAAAGTCTGCCATACTAATTCTCCTTTCTCATTGTAGTCCTTAAACTCAACCAGGAACCAGTAATCAGTAGAAGGCATCAAATTCCCGTTATAGGTACCATCCCAACCCGGACTCTGTGGGGTTAACTCCTTGAGGAATTTGCCATATCTGTCAAAGATGAAAATCTTGGCATTTGGCTGGGAGTCGAAATAATAAATATTCCAAAAATCATTAATTCCATCACCGTTTGGCGTAAAATAATTTGGATACCCTAACACCATTACCCGTTTAGATAAATCGGTACAAAAATTAACATCAGTAACCCTAACGGTGTGGATGCCGGGTGTTAATTGCGTAAATACATTGGAAGACTGATATCCAAATCCGTCAACAGCAAATAAATAAGGACCTGTACCTCCACTCACCAATACCGTCAGCGTATTATCATCGGTAAAAGTACTCGTTACATAGGTGGTAAAATCCTCAACGGTTACCGCAGTGCTTACCGTAGTGTTTACTTGTGGTGAGACACAGCCGGTAGCATTATTAGTAACCAAAACCGAATAATTCCCGGCAACTGAAGTAGTGTATTCATTAGAAGTAACCCCCAGAATGGCTACCCCATTAAAAAACCATTCACATGTATACTGCAAATCGCTCAGGCCCGTATTTAATATTGCGGGTCTAAAAACGAATCCTCTTGGATCCTCACAAATCGTATAGTTGGTCAGAACGGGTTCCGGTAGCGGAAGGATAGTAACATTGGTTTGTACCGGTGCCGGTGCACATCCTAAGGTTGCGGGAATAACATAAACAATCTGGTGTGTTCCCGGAGTAGTGGCACTTGGTGTAATTCCACCAGTGGCACTATTAATTGTTACACCACTTGGTGCGGTGAAAACACCACCTGCATACGCTGCAGTTCCGGTGAGCGTAGCGGTCTGAGGGGTTGTAATGGAAGCACAATAAGGGTCGGCATAACTTATCGCCGCAGTAGGCAAAAGCGTAATTGATACATTGGTAGTAACCGTAACAGCGGAACAACCGCCGGCGGCCGGAATGACATATTGAACCGTATAACTTCCCGGTGTGGATAGCGATGGGGTAATACTTCCTGTTGCGCTGTTGAGATAAAGCCCAGAAGGGAATGAACTGTAAGAACCTACGCCAAAGATTCCGGTTCCCGTTAGTGTTATCGCCTGAGGTGTTGTTAGTGAATTACAAAAAGGAGTAGCATATTGGAGTACGGCAGTAGGTGCTGTAATAATCGTTACATTGGTAGTGGTTGGTATCGAACTACAAACGCCGCCGGAGGCAGGAACAGTATAAGTCACTACATAGTCTCCTCCCAAGCTTAAGTTTGGGCTGATGTCCCCTGTGACTGGGTCAATAGATAAGCCCGTCGGAGCAGCAGTATACGTTCCTCCTGATATAATTCCCACACCTGTTAAAGAAATATTTTGATTCCAGGTAATTAAATTACAATAGGACGGAGCGCTGTAGGCTATATGAGCCTGAGGTGCTAAATAAATGTTTATGGTTATGGTAACCGGTGGCACGGTACAGCCATCGGTTGTAGGTATGGTATAGGTAATCACATACGTTCCAGGGGTGCTTGTGCTTGGCGTAAACTCTGCCGTAGCCGGATTAAAACTTAATCCGGGAACATCCACACTATAGGTTCCTCCGGTATACGCGTCGGTACCGGTTAGTGTTATTGATTTTAAACCGGTATCCGAAGTACAAAAATTGGTTTGACCATACGTAATCTGAGCCGTTGGAGCGCTGAATACCGTTATATTCCTTGTTGTAGTAGTGGTACATCCAAACGCATTAAAGGTGGTAAACTTAACCGGATAGGTTCCCGTTCCCGGGAAGGAATGAGTAGGATTTTGGACACTGGCAGTGGTTCCGTCTCCAAAATCCCAAAGGTAGCTGTCCAATAAAGAAGTATTCGTTAAAATGGTAGTATCATCAAAAATCGCATTGTTGTAGCAGGTATTGGTAATCGCAAAATCGGCTGTAGGATCTTCTAATTGCAAAACGGTTGAAATGGTAACAGTACATCCGGTAACCGATGTCATAAGGCAGGAATAATTTAGTCCTGCAGCCGGAGTGGTAACTACTATGGTTTGCGTGGTTTCCCCGGTATTCCACAAATAACTAAATCCAATTGGAGCCGTAAGTTGCGCGGCGAAGGAACCTGAACAATAGGTTGACCCAATTTGTAAAGGAGAACAATACGCATCTACATAAGCATAGCCAAAATGTGCCCCTAAGGCACAATCACCTGTTTCAAATTCGATGGTAAGGGTTTGCCCCATATAGGCATCCAAATTCAGTCCTACTGTTGTCCAGTCTCTGTATAGGACATCTTCGCAGGTTTGAAATCCTGCCAAGCCTGGTGCCGCCACAACGGTGTATTGGCCACAGACAGGATCAATTAAGGCTCCTGACGAATTCAAAACCCTCACCTGAAAGCGGGGCTGGTCAGCGGGATCATGGCCCGGCTCTTGTAATACAACGGCATATTTATAAATAAAAAGAGAGGATGTAGGGGTAACCGTAATTCGGTAGGAAAGTGTTTCTGCTTCACCTCCTGTACTGTCATTTCCAACACGGGCTGAGTAAAGTCCGCCAGGAGAGACCACATGAACCATGTCACAGGTGTTTGGATCGGTACCCGTACCCGACATTATGGTATGCCTGCCTGGCACTATTCCGGAAGGTGAGGTAAATATGGGACAACAATTTCCTGTCTGTCCCTGCCATCCGCTAAGCGTGCCGTCTTCAAAATCTGAATTGGGGCAGGAAGAACTTTGGGAATAAACTTGCGCTGAAAACACCAATAGTATCAATCCCATGTATTTTTTTAAATGCATCATATAGGAAACCTGGCAATAGATTGAAGGTGTTAAATACTATTTTTATTACAGTATGGTAAAACTAAGGAAATAATTCTTACAAAGCATTAAATAGCCTATGGTTTTCTTTTAAGTGCAAATAAATACGTTTAACAGACAATTTGAATGAACTTTTTATGCTTTCATAAAAATATAAGAACATACAAAAAATACCCCTGCTCCTGCGCGACTAGAGCGTAGCGACTGGTGAAGCAACCCGCTCCGCAAAGAGTTCCCATCCAAAGCTGCGCAAATGTCTGACTTCGTCGAATCTTCGATTTCCTGACTTTGCGGCATTTTTTTATATTTGATAAAGGGTAAATTTATGCCTCAAAATCTGAAGATTTTGCGGAGCGGGTTTGCTTTGAACGATGAGCGCCTTAAAACCCACGCTCCCGCGCGATTCCCATCGCGTGGTATGCCCCGCTCCCGCGACTAGAGCGAAGCGACTGGCTACGCCATCCTTTAGCGTGGTACAATCTCCTCCATCCCAATAGCTATTGGTATTTTAGCAGCTGCATAAATCCGTTCTATCAGGAAATATTTTTGTAATTTAGATTTTTAGTATGACGCACAACTCCTATTTTAAAACCATCCTCAGCTATTTCCAAACTATGGATATAGACAAACTTCGTTTGCATCTAAAAGACGAGTATACCTATGAAGGCACTACTAAAGAAATCTTTCTTAACGAAGTGGCCTACATTTTTGAAGAAAATAAAAACTCGGGTGATACGGAACTTTTGCTTTATCCTGGTATCTGTAAAGCTAACTGCGAATCATGTGATGGCTGTGGTAGAGAAGGCTATAGATTTGTTGGGAATACTTCAAAGGATTATATTGATTTGGTATTTAAACTGGAAGGAGAAGATATCAAAGACATTTTAAGCTGCACTAATTTTGAGACAAAAGAAGAACTTATAGACGTAAACAATCCAGCGTTTATTTGCATTGATCCGGATGATAAAGTAACGTTTGATAAATCCCCGGAATATTGGTCTAAAGTAAATGCTGCGGCAGCGGCTTACTCAGAAATTTGTACCCAACCCGCCAGAAGGGTAGATTTTGAAGAACTATGCTATTGGGTGGACAAACATGCCCTCCTCTATGAAAAAATTGGGGCTTACGATATGTTCCAACCAGATATGAAATGGACGCCTTTTTTAATGGTTTATGCTAGTTTATCAGCAATTAGAACCTATATTCTTGAGCAACTGCATACTATTGAAATTGCGATTAACGAATTCGAAAATGTTAGCAATGAGGAGCAAAGTATACAATGGGTCCTAAAGTTTGAAACCTTATATAAAAAAGCGCCTGGTGACCTCATATTTCAATTTAAGAAAGAAGGCGATTATTATCTATTTAAAAAGCGAAATCCCATTTATTTTTACGGACAGCAGTATACAACGGCATTACTTTTTTTAAATTCTTATCAAGAAATAGAAGCGCCACTACTTTCAAAATACAACACCTGCACCCAAGAAGAGGAAAAAGAGGCCTATAGCAATATTGATACTTTTCTTGCTATTAACTCACTGAAATTTCACTTGCAAAAGAGAAAAGCTATGGAGGAAATTGGGATTACGATTCCGTTTTACGTACGCAAAACGAATGACCCTTCCTTATAAAAATAATGTAGAGCGCTAGTTAGGAATTGTGAATTGTGAGTTTTGAATTACGAATTACGAATTAGGAATTGGCGTTTTAATCGTTGCCCGCTCCGCAAAGTCTTCAGACTTTGAGGCATTTACGACCCGGAGTGAGCGGATTTGTTTTGAAGTTGTTTGTGGGCACGGATTATAAATCCGCGCTATCAGGATTGCTAATTATTGAACGTGTTCAAATTCCAGTTGTTGCTGTGACTAAACCAATTTTTTTCGAAAAGTATATTAAATAGTGACATCTCAAAGTCTGAAGACTTTGCGGAGCGGCTTAGCAGGGATTTGCAAAAGTTTGTAGTAATACAAAGAAGTTTTTATTTAGTTGGCATTAGTTTGTAACTTTTTTGTACATTTGAACGTACAACAAGAAGTACATATAAATATAAAGACTATGAAAGCTGTAACCATATCAACATTAAGAAAAAACATGAAAGCTTATTTTGATGAAGTTTCTGAATCCTCGGAGATAATAATTGTTCCAAGAAATGAGGAAGAAGATGCTGTTGTTATACTATCTCTTAAAGAGTACAATGCTATGTCAGAAACGCAACATTTGTTTTCAACTAAAGCCAACCGAAAAAGACTTGCAGAATCTATAGAACAAGCTGAAAAAGGAGAATTTAAAGTTTTCGATTTAGACGATGATACGCCAGTAAAACGCTCCGTTTAATTTATGGATATTGTATTTACTCCACATGGCTGGGAAGATTTTGAATATTGGTTAGAGTATGACCCTGCTACGGCACTAAGAATTAAAGAATTAATTAAGGCAGTAAGACAAGACCCATTTAAAGGAATTGGGAAACCAGAACCATTAAAGCATGATTTGAAAGGTTATTGGTCAAGATGGATTACGGATGAGCACAGACTGGTTTATAGTGTATCAGGAAAAAAAGGTGAAGACCAAAAGTGTGTTATAATCCAATGTAGATTTCATTATTAAATGATTAAAGTTGTTTTTTATCATATAATGCGCTATCTGGGTGAATTGATTATAAATAAAAAGCAGGAACTACTTTAAAAGTAGATCCTGCTTTTTAAATTATAAAAGTAATTCTAAAAATATTTTGTATTTACATATTATTTCTTAACCCGCTGGGTGCAATTAATAAATTGTGTAAAAAAATTAATTTTTCAAGCTAAAATTAAACTTAATTAGAACATAATTGTCAATCTGAGCTTGTCGAAGACTAAAAAAAAGAGGCACTTCGATACTTCCTTCGTCAGCACAAGCGGAACTCAGTGTGACAAATCGATATAAATTAGCTAAAAAAATAATTACACCCAACGGGCTATTTCTTAATGAATTTATAGGTGCTTTTCTCATTACCTCTTACTAATTGGATGAAGTAAACACCTTGTGGATAAAGCGAAACATCTAGTGATTCGTTATTTTGAAGTGTAGCTGTATTTAAAACTTTTCCGGTAATGTCCGTTATGATACTATTGAATTCTCCATAAACCGGATGAGAAACATATAACTCAGCGCTTGTTGGATTAGGATAAATACGGTATCCTTTTTTTACGATGTTTTCACCTAATCCTAAGGTAGTAGTTCCATACTTAGCCCAATAACGATCATTATTATAGGGTGAAGCAGAGGTTACATTTTGAACTGCTGCTGAAAAATCAAAATCAATGGTTCCGACAAAACTACCTGAAATTAAGAAATTTTGGTTGCTGTCAAGGCAGGCACTGTTTACATTTGCGCTTGTATTTGAACCTAATTTATTAGCCCATATAAAATCACCAGTAGTAGTATTGTATTTTGCAGCAAAAATGTTAGAAGTATTATTTCCCAAAGTATCTATTGGGGTTGTAAGTACGTAATCATTTGCTGAAGGGTCAAAATCTATATTTCCACCAAACGTATTACAAATCATCAATTGATTATTGCTTATAAAAGCTTGCATTGCTCTAAAGGTAAAACTTGATGATTGATCAAGACAATTTAGCGCTTTAGCCCATAGTAAGGTTCCAGTAGAAGAATATTTTGAAATGCAGTAAGATGCTAAATTTGTTGTATCTACATCAATTAAAGAGGACAAATTGTTTTGAGTTGCTGTAGCAAAATCAAAATCTACTGTTCCCGTAAATCGACTTATCAAATAAATATCATCATTATTATCTACTGCTATAGCTTCACCATAACTAGTATAATCGGCAGTTAGGTCACTATTGGTTAAAATACCTGCAAATTGAGAATTACCATCTAAATCATACTTAGCAATAAAACCTGATAAAGAAGTTACGCCAGTTCCAATTACTTCATTAGTAACAGTGTTGAAAATAAATCCGCCTGAAAAAAATCCAGTTATGTACAAATTATTTCCATGTAAATCAAAATGAGTTTCATTCATAGCAGAGCCAGAATCAACACCCACTATGCTTTTTGCCCATATATAATCTCCTTGTGGACTGTATTTAGCAAAAAATACTTCTATAACTGCTGTGGGAGTTATATAGACTGCTGAGGTAGGAGATGGATCAAAATCAATAGGGTCAGTTCCACTCATTCTTCCATTGAGATAAAAATTACCCGATGCATCGAATAGTATTTTTTTGAAAGTTCCTAATCTTCCAATAATCTGTTTTGCCCAAAGATAATTTCCATTACTATCATATTTTGCCATATAAAAACTGGCAACGCTACTAGTATTAGTAAGATTTGCAACGTTTGTTGATGGATCAAAATCAGCCGTACCCGTTAATCTTCCAATAATGTATGTATTTCCATTGGTATCTGTATTCATTACAGATAAACTTAATGTTGTATCGCCAGAAATGGTTTTTGCCCAAATTAAACTACCACTAGAAGTATATTTAGAAATAAAGATGCCAGGACCTGATATACTAGATACATTAAAGGTACCCGCAGTTGGATCTAAATCGGTAGTAGCCGAAAGACTCCCTGCTCTATATATATTTCCAAGACCGTCTGCTGCAATTAAATTGGCAACCGAGTTGACAGGTTTGTTTCCGCCAATAGCAACAGCAAATACATAAGCGCCTGTACTGTCATATTTACCTAAAAAAGCATTGGTTAGTATGGAGTATAAGTTGGTAGTACTTGCAGATGGATCAAAATCTAAGGAACCACTAAAATATCCTGACAAATAAATACCATCATTTTCAGTAGCATGCATAGTTGTCAAAGTAGCTTTTAGGTTATTGGCATAGATAAAATTTCCATTACTATCATAACTAGCAAAGTAGTAAGATCCATTCGCAGTACTCAAGTTATATACAGGTGTGCCTGGGTCAAAATCAGCAGTATTAGAAGAAAGTGTTCCAAAAATGACAATGTTATTAGAGGTGCTTGTTACTGTTATGTCTTTATTATTACACAAGGAAACTTTTTTTGCCCACATATAATTACCGTTAATATCATATTTGGCAATAAAAGTAGAAGTTGATGATGGTAGTAAATTGGCAATGGTGGCTGATGGATCAAAGTCGGATGTAGCATTAAAAATTCCGGCTACTATAATGTTATTACTTGAATCAGTAACAAGTTTTGGATTTGAATTTTGAAGAGAACTCATCCTTCCTCCTATATCTTTCACCCATATCAAATTGCCTGAAGTAGTATACTTGGCTATATAGGTGTTATTGATGGTTGTTGACGTATTTGTTATAGAAGTTGTATTTCCGGAAGGGTCAAAATCTACAGTGCTAATGTAATTTCCAGCCATAATGATATTTCCCTGTCCATCAATTGTAGATGAAAAAGTAGTTTCATCATTAGTGCCTCCTATGTTAAAAGCCCATTGTGGTGCAAAAGAAGTGCTGTATTTTGCTAAAAAAATATCAATAGCTCCGTTAGATACTAAATTAAGCGTGTTACCTGATGGATCAAAATCAACTGTACCAATAAAGTTCCCGCTAATTACCAATTGATTATTATAGAAACTGATACTGTTTAGCGTCAATGCAGGATCGCCATCAATACTTTTAGTCATGACAAAAAAACCGTTTAAATCGTATTTTGCCATGTACGCTGCTTCATTAGCGCCGTTGGCAGAAGTAAGATTTGAGGTATTAGCTGAAGGGTCAAAATCTATAGTATTCGTGTATTTTCCAACCATGTACATAAAGTTTCCGCCTATTACGATACCGGTACAAGTGGTATAGCCACTACCACTAATGTTTTTAGCCCATACGAAACCTCCATTGGTATCGTATTTAGCTATATACATATCCCCTAACTCACCATTTGAGGCCGTCAGATTTGCCTCGGCTACTGAAGGATCAAAATCAGCGATATTATTAAAAGTACCCACTAAATAGGTGTTTCCAGTACTATCTTTAGTGCTTTTGGTAGTATTCAGAGAACCGCCATAGCCTACATTACTTTCTTTGTTGACAAATGAAAATACAGGTTCGTTTTGAGCAAATAAGCTCGATGTAAATAGCAAAAAAAGTAATATTTTTTTCATGTTTAAAATTTTAATTCACCAAATTTAGATTTTAAATAGCAGAATTTCAAATGTTAAGATAAAAACATTCCATTTCAAGTTGGCTATATTTTATACCGCCGCGATAGCGCGGATTTGTTTTAAAGCTATTTGTGGGCACGGATTTAAGGTGAAAATCCGCGCTATCGGGCTTAGATAATGACTTGGAAGTTGTTTTGTTAGATTTGTTTTCAAGTCGTTTGTGGGCACGGATTGCACACGAGTGATGCGACTGTCGAAGGAAATCCGCTATCGGATTTGCTTAACCATAGAGTAAAAACTTCTTTGTATATCATAATAAATAGTTGAATAACAAAACGATAAACCTGTTTTCACACAATAAACCAATCAAGTTTATCACGCCATTTTAACTTTATCAAACGAGGGTAACTTTTACCTTCGAAAACAAAACGAAGGTAAATTTTGACTAAAATTACCCTCGTTTTGCTTTTTAATCTTCCAATGTTCACAATAAAGCTTTGTACACGTTTCCGTGAACAATCAAAAAAAGTGAACAAATAGTGCATATCGCGATTTGTGGTATAAAGAATAACTTGCGGTACAACTTCCCCGGAAAACCCACTGTTTTCAAAAGTGCCTAGTTTAAATTTTCCCATAGTAACGGCGATTACCGCCGTAATAATTGCTTTTGGTAAACATCAAAAAGATTAAAAACGATAAAAAAGCATCATTTTATAATATTATTTGTAATTTTGTTGGAAATAATCAGCATTAAATACAAATAAATAAGTTTATGATGGATATTTCAAGCAATAATTGGTTAGCAATGAGCGATGGAGCCCTAGTGCAAACTATTGGAGCTTTTGTAAAACACCACCGTTTATTACAAAACAAAACCCAACAGCAACTGGCCACAGAAGCCGGAATTAACCGTTCTACCGTAACTCAAATAGAAAAAGGGGAGAAAATAACACTGCAATCCCTACTGCAGGTACTCAGAGTATTAAACTTACTCTATATCATGGACGTATTCAAAGTACAGGAGCAGATAAGTCCACTGCAATTGGCCAAATTAGAACAAAACAAAAGACAAAGAGCCAGAAACAACCTGCTTGCCGAAAGGCAGGAAGACAATAGTAAAGACAACAAATCTGACTGGTAATGATTACAACAGCCTATATAAATCTTTGGGGTGAACGAGTAGGAGCAGTGGCATGGGATACCAATACCCAAACAGCTAGTTTTGAATACGACCCAAAATTCATAGCAAACAATTGGGAAGTAGCACCTTTAAAAATGCCGCTAAACCAAGCTAACCGAATTTTTTCCTTTCCAGATTTAATTAGAAACACAACCTTCAAAGGATTACCGGGGCTACTCGCTGATGTAATGCCTGATAAATATGGTAATCAATTAATAAACGCTTGGTTAGCACAAAATGGTCGCCCAGAAAACAGTTTGAATCCGGTCGAGTTATTATGCTTTATTGGCACACGAGGAATGGGAGCTCTAGAATTTGAACCGGTAAACTTTAAATCCAATCAAACGGCTTTCACCATCGAAATGGATAACTTGGTAAAAATAACCCAAGAAGTGGTGAACAACCGTCAGGATTTTGAAACCAACCTAAATGGCGATGAACAAAAAGCATTACTTGATATTCTAAAAATTGGGACTTCTGCCGGTGGTGCCCGGCCAAAAGCCATTATTGCCTATAATGAAAAAACGGGAGTTATCAAATCAGGGCAGGCCAAAGCACCCAAAGGCTTTCATCATTGGTTGATAAAATTAGATGGGGTAAGCGATAGTCAATTTGGAGCTTCAACAGGATATGGTCGTGTAGAAATGGCCTATTATTTAATGGCAAAAGCCTGCGAGATTGAAATGACCGAATGTAGATTATTAGAAGAAAACGGCAGAGCACACTTCATGACACAACGGTTTGATCGAGAGGATGGCGATATCAAACACCACATCCAAACCTTTTGCGCCATGCAACATTTTGACTTCAATGACGTAAATAGTTACAGCTACGAACAACTATTCCAAACAATGCGATTATTGAGATTACCTTATCCACAAGCCGAACAAATGTTTCGTAGAATGGTCTTTAACATAATGGCACGAAACTGTGATGATCACACCAAAAATTTCGCTTTCCGTTTAAGAAAAGACCAAGATTGGGAACTAACACCAGCTTACGATATTTGCCACGCCTACAGACCTGATAGTGAATGGGTAAGTCAGCATGCTTTAAGTATTAACGGTAAGAGAAGTAACATCTTCAAAGAAGATATAGCAACCATTGCCAAATTGATGAACATCAAAAAAGGAACAGAAATCATCCAACAAACGAGCGAGGTGATAAGAAATTGGTCTGTTTATGCTGAAGAAACCAAAGTAGAACCTGAATTGAAAGAAGCGATAAAAGCCACTCTAATAACTTTTGAGTAGTAAAAGAAAATTTCGGATAACTATTGCCACTCCTCTCCAATGCTCTTAAAAAAATGAGCCTGCCCTGAGCGTATTCGAAGGGTCACAGTTATTGGTGCAATAATACATACACTGCGTGACTTGCGCCAGACATCCTCTCAGCATTGGCGAACTCTTTAAAAGAACAAATAAAGACGCTGTGAGCAAATTTTTTCTCCCAAGCTTCTTTGCTTATATACTTCGATATTTTTTAAAAAACCAAACTTTCAACAGGTCGG
>JAYTGH010000258.1:0-1920 GCA_043733645.1 Flavobacterium sp.
CCGGATTTTGTTGTTACCAGCACAACACCATTTCCACCCCTTGCTCCATAAATAGCTGCAGAGGCAGCATCCTTTAAAATGCTTATATTATCTATATTCTCAGAATTCAGATAACTTAAATCGGGTACCTGCATACCATCTACCAGATAAAGTGGTTGTGAACTACCCGCTGTACTTGTACCTCTAAGTCTTATGGTTAATGGTGAACCGGGTGATCCTGAATTTTGTGTAACTGTTATCCCGGGTACAGTTCCCTGCAAAGCTTGTTCCACACGATATACAGGCAATGATTCAATGGTGGCATTATTAATTGTTGCAACAGATGATGTTACAAGTTTTTTACTTTGCCTGCCATAGCCTACCACTACTACTTCTCCGAGATCTCCTTTCGCATAATTCATTAGGAAATTAATTGTACCCGATTGTTGCACTGTTTGCTGTAGCGGTTCCATTCCTATAAATGAAACTGTAATTACTGCACCAGCAGAAGGTACTTTAATGTAATAGTTTCCTGTAGCATCGGTAAGAGTAGATATGCCATTTTTTAAGGAAACAGTGGCGCCAGCCAGCGACTCAGCGGTTACACTGTTCGATACCTTTCCCGTAACCTCTATAGTTTGAGCATGAAGCTGAAGAAAGCCGGTAAAAATGAAAAGGCATAGCAGAAGTTTAATTTTGATTATCATATAGCATTTATTTTAAGCAATCGTTATGAATCAGGATTATGTTTTAATTATATTATGTAAAAAAATTATAAATCAGAAGCAAGCAATTATTGATAAAAGTCTCTTTTAAATTATACGATAAGATATTATTGAAGCAATTGTACTTATAGTTAATTTGACTACAAGATAGAAATGTTTTTGAAATAAAAAAATATATTTCAAAGAAATTATTAAAGCCTATTCTATTAAATTGAGTTTAAGCAATTTAGATAAACATAATATAGTCAAAATGACTATATTATTCAATATTCAATATTCAATTTCATTTATTTTGTAATTAAAGGCAATTTTAAAAAATTAAAAGATCAATTTCTTTAAACAATAAATAATTTGCCAGGATAAAAAATAGCCTGACTTTTGTCGGACACGTATGGTATTAAATTTTAAATTTTAAAACTTTTTTATTGAGCTTTTCAGATGAAATAATAGAAGCATTGTCAATTGACTGCGTAATCTTCGGATTTAAAGAAGCAGAATTATTTGTTTTGCTTGTTAAGCACGGTCAGGGTACAACAAAGGGAAAGTGGGCGTTGCCAGGGGGCTGGATAAAATATAATGAAAGCGTTGATGCTGCTGCCTACCGCATTCTTACTGCCCAGACATCTGTTTCAAAAATTTATCTCGAACAATTTTACACGTTTGGAGATCTTAAAAGATTTCCCGACAAAAGAGTAATTACCGTTTGTTATTATGCATTGGTAAATATTGAGAGCTTTGAACTGCATCCGGGAAATTCTGTTTCTGAAGTAAAATGGTTTAATATCAGGAATCTGCCCAAAATGGCTTTCGATCATAATGTAATTGTAAAAAAATGTATCGCATTTTTGCGACATAAAGTACAACACGAGCCAATTGGCTTTAACCTGCTTCCTAAAAAATTTACATTGCTTCATATACAAGAATTGTATGAAGCTATATTAGATACAAAACTTGATAAGCCAAACTTCAGAAGAAAATTTATTAAAATGAATTTGCTTGTTCCCTGCAATGAAAAGCAAACTGATGTATCTCACCGGGCGGCAAGCCTCTACCGCTTTGATAAAAAAACATATGATAGCTTAATTAAAAAGGGATTTGCTTTTGAAATATAAAAAGGAAAATTCTAAAGGTAATTTAACACTACATCATATTTACTTTTACTGGTTCAACATTGAAGTATTGATTTTTTGTTAAGCGAATTACTATAAAGAAAAAG
>JAYTGH010000259.1:0-1919 GCA_043733645.1 Flavobacterium sp.
TGCATAGAAAATGTAAGATGTCTGGGAGGGAAGAAAGGGAACAGTTGCCACGCTGTAACGGTTACTCAACTTTCAAAGTTTTGAAACGGTAGCCTTGCAGCCAACGTTAGGTATTGCCGATGGGCAGAAAATAGAATTACAAATTTTTAAATTAATAACTAATGAACAACGAAGAAACTAAAGACGAAAAAACAACGTCCAGCCTGCCTATTGGCAATACAGTGTTAGCTGCTGTGCCATATCAATGCTGCCCTTTGTGCAACGGAAATGGACAAACTGTGGCTGATGGATTTACAAGTAGTGTTTATCAAACCTGTAAAGTTTGTAACGGAGCAAGAATAATTCCGATGCACATAGTTGATTGGAGGTTCGCAGGGCATAGCAGCTAACGTTAGGGCTTGCTGTCAGTAATTGAATTTGAAAAACAAATGTATATGAAATATTCTGAAGTCGAATTGATTGATACCGTATTTAGGTATAAAGATGAACATGGCTTAACTGCTAAGGATGTAGATAATGAAGAATTATTAAATTTTGCTCGTTGGTTCCTGCCGCAATTATTGCAGCAAACCCAATGTACTGCGATGTTGGAATTTTTAGAACAAATGCTCAATAAAGTTTCACAGTACGATAGCGATGGTTATTTAAGTGCTGAAATGGCAATTGAAGACATTAAAAAGGGAGAAGCTATTTCTTATGTTATACAGATGATTAAAGATTGTCAGCCAATAGCGTAGTACGCAAGGGCTTGCCGTCAGGTAGGGAATTTGAAAAACTAAAAGAACAAATAACAGATGAAGCAAAATAGAATTACAATGGATAAAATAACAGCGTCAAGCCAAACTATTGCCAAACTCCGTTTTAGCAGCAGTTTATTTTCTGGTCAGACAGTTTTTGTCAAACCAATGAATTACGGTGGCAGTAAAGATGAAGGCTTAAAAGAAACAAAGATTGCTTCTGTTGGTAACAAATGGTTCACAATAGAAGATAATTGGTGCGGAAGATTTAATAAAGAAACGTTGCTACACGACGGTAAAGGCTATTCACCACGGCACCGTATTTACTTAGATAAAAAAGAGTATGAAGATGAAGTTGAATTTAATGATTTATTTTCTAAAATACGAACTGCTATCGGTCAATATAGTAACCTAAAATTATCCTTAGAAAAACTAAGGCAAATTTGGAATATAATGCAGTCTTAAATTGCTGCTAACGTTATGGCTCGGCAATGGTTTGGAATTTTAAACTCCTCAGTCCGAACAAATGCACAATATTGATTTAAAGGTAAAAATAAAACAAATGCAAAATAGTAATTCAAAATCTGGAGCAGAAGTTCCACAAAGCGATAGCGGAACGTCCAGCCAAATAGCAGCAATACCAATATACTAAGCATTGTTTTTTTGAAGCTGCGGAGCATGTCTTTTGAACTTTGTAAACTTAAAATAAATAACGATGATACACTATGTATGTGGTTTTATGTTCGACTTTAAAAAAGAAAAAGTTGCACTAATAAAAAAAACAAAACCTGAATGGCAAAAAGGCTCTTTAAATGGTATCGGAGGGAAAATAGAGTATGGAGAAACACCGTTGGATGCAATGGTTAGAGAGTTTTATGAAGAAGCAGGATTGCGAACTTTAAAAAGTGACTGGTATCCTTTAATTACAATGACTGGAACTAATAAAGAATGGTGTGTTCATTTTTTCTTTTGTGCTGAAAGAATAAATTCACTTGAATTACTCCAAAGCAAAACCGAAGAAGAAATTGTGGTTATTGACTTAATTGATTTAGATATTGAACCTGTAATTCCAAACCTTAGATGGCTTATACCAATGTGCTTAGATAGTAAAGTTGTTTCAGCAGAAGTAATATGTACGTAAAAGTTGAAATTCGGAACGTCAAGCCCATTTTGCGTAAAACA
>JAYTGH010000260.1:0-5592 GCA_043733645.1 Flavobacterium sp.
ATACATGGAATATTTACTATATTTTTAGGAGGATTAAGTCTTGGAAATTACATCATGATTTCTAATAAATCTAATTTTGTTTTATTTGTAAGCACAATGTTTTTTGCTCTGACACAGTTGCTATTTGTTCTAATCGTATTTTATAAACATGAAAATATTTTTCATGCTATAGCAATGGCAATGTTTGCAATTGGGCAATTTTTAGTAACAAAGTTCATGTTCTTAACAGAGCAAAATAATGGTAAATATGAGCTTATTGATAATTTGAGTGATAACAACTGATTTTTCATTTGATGCAAAAAAAAGACAACATATTGAAATTATTAACAGTAGGTTATTTTGTACTAGCTTTTTTTGAAGTTATAGCGGAGTATATAGGAAATAGACCTTCAATCTGTATTTTGAAACCGATAATTCCCTTATTTTTAATCGTAATTTATTACATTGAGTCCAATAAAAAAAATACCCTTTTTATAATAGCATTACTATTATCACTACTTACAAATATACTCTTTATACCAAACACACCAAACTACTTATTTTACGGAGTATTAGTTTTTACAATACATCGCATCATTATAATATATCTAATATTTCGCTTCCAAAAAGTTACTGATATTATCCCTTTAATAATTGCAACAATGCCTTTCTTACTGATATTTTTTTATTTGTTTTTAGAAACTGCCGAAATTCCACAAAACAGTATTTATCTAATAATATTTCAAAATTTGCTAATATCATTATTTGCCGGAATAGCGCTTTCGAGTTATTTCATGAATGATAATAAACAAAACTCGGTGCTTCTAATTAGCGCACTGCTTTTTGTGATGTTGCAATTTGTAGTATTTGTGGAAAAGTATTTTTTGATAGACGAATTCGAAGAATTGTTCCGCCCATTAGCAATGACATTCAATGCTTTGGCATTTTTCTCCTTTTATAAATATATAGTTATTGCCGAAAAATTAAACAATAATTGACTTTCCTGAGGCTATTTTTGAAGTATCGCTATCGAAATAAAAATCAATTCTGCCCAGATTTATACCATAGCACCCAACTTGATTAACCAAAACATCTTTACTTTCAGCATTTTTTAAAATGGTTGGTTTGTCTAAAAACGTGTGCGTATGACCACCAATAATCAAATCAATATCTTTGGTCAAAGCAGCCAATTTAACATCACTAATTTTATTTGGTTCATTTTTATACTCATAGCCAATATGAGAAAGGCAAATCACCAAGTCGCATTTTTCTTCTTGCTTTAAAATTCTGGCCATATCCTGAGAAATACTAACCGGATCATGATATACTGTTTCTTTATAGTTTTTCTTGTCTACCAGACCTTCAAGCTCAACTCCAATCCCAAAAACACCAACTTTAATTCCGTCTTTGTGAAATACTTTATGCGGCTTCACATGGCCATTCATAATGGTATTCTTAAAATCATAATTGGCATACACAAATTCAAAATTGGCATTAGGCAATTGATTATACAAACCATCAATACAATTGTCAAAATCATGATTTCCAATGGTCGCCAAGTCATACTTCATCATGCTCATCAATTTGAATTCTAATTCGCCACCATAATAATTAAAGTAAGGCGTTCCCTGAAAAATATCACCGGCATCAAGCAATAAAACATTTGAATTTTCTTGTCTGATAGTTTCAATCAAAGCAGCTCTTCTGGCAACGCCGCCCATATTCGGATTCTTGGGATGCGTTGGCGGAAAAGGGTCAATATAACTGTGTACGTCGTTTGTGTGAAGTATTGTCAAATGTTTGGTGTCAACCGTTTTAAAACTACTTAATGATAGGCCTCCAAGTCCGAGCAATGCTGAACTTAAAGCTGTATTATGGATAAAATCTCTTCTTTTCATGATGTTATTCTTTGGTAATTCTAATATCTTTATTCGCCACAATTGTTTTATTATCTTTAAAATAATCGATAATAATATTTCGGAGTTTGTATTCTAAGTTATATTTCTGAATACCCTTTTTAAAGAAGAGCATGTTGTCATTCCCGTAAGATAAGTAATCAGAAGTAGCAACATAATAGATTTTATTGGTGTCTAATGGATTTCCACCAACCAAAATATTTTTAGGCTGATTATTTTTATCAATGGTAAAAGTCATCCCTTTTAATGGATGCGGTTTTTTTTCTGAAATAATATAGTTGGCAATTTCTAAAACTTGCTCTCCTTTAAGAGCTACAATAACAGCACTATTTTCAAAAGGCATAATTTCAAAAGCGTTTCTGGCGGTTACATCTCCTTTAGGAATTATAGTTCGAATACCACCATGATTTAAAACACAAATATCAACCGACTTTTGTTCTCTCATTTGAAACACTTTATTCGATTTTTCAAAAGTAATATCGGCTAAAAAGTTACCCATTGGCGTTTGCCATTCGCCCGATTTATCAATAGTTTCGGGAGCATTAGATAAAACCGTATTCAAATCAGCATCGATTTTATCGCGATACGGTTTGATAAAGTTTTCAATGTCAGCAACTTCAGAATTCTTGCTGGTAATCCCAATTTCTTTGCCTTCAATTTTGGTAACTGCGTATTTCTTTTCGGCACAAGAAATAACAGCGATAAATGTTAATAATAAAACAAAATGCTTTACTACACCGTTATAGTTTTTTAGTTTTACCATCAGTTTTGGTACTAATTTTAGTAAATTTGTAATTCAAGTAAAAGTAGTATGTTTTTAAATTACTTCAAGGATTTTTCAACAAAAAAAATAGTAAAAAATAATCTGTCAAATGTTAAGCATTTGGCTTCCGATAACGTAATCAAAACCGTTGGGATTATTTTTGACGAAAGTTATTTCTATGAAAGAGAAGATTTGGTAAAAGAACTAATTAGAAAAGGCATTGACGAAAAGAATATTAAAGTTTTGGTTTTTAAAGACAAAATAAAGAAGAATGAGGTTTTTGATTATCCTGTTTTTAGCCACAAAGATTTAAGTTGGCGCGGAACGGTCGATAAAAGAGAAGTCAAAGATTTTATAATAGAGCCTTTTGATTTGTTGATTAATTATTATGATACCGAAAAAGTGGCATTGCTGTTGGTTTCCAATTTATCTAAAGCGGGTTTTAAAGTAGGTTTCGCTTCAATCGACAAACGATTAAACCATTTTATGATTAATACCAATGCCGAAAACTATAAAGTCTTTATGTCAGAATTATTCAAATATTTAAAAATTCTAAACAAAATATAACATGCAATCATTAATCGGGACTGGAGTTGCGCTTGTTACACCATTCAAAAAAGATTTCTCAGTTGACGTTGAAGCTCTAAAAGCCATTGTAAATTTTCAGGTTGATAACGGGATAGATTATTTAGTTGTGCTTGGAACCACAGCTGAAAGTGCCACGTTGTCAAAATCTGAAAAAGAACTAGTTATAAAAACTATTGTTGATGCAAATAAAGGTAGGTTGCCTTTGGTTCTGGGTGTAGGAAGTAATAATACTGCTGAAGTTGTAGAAGAATTAAAATCTGGCAATTTTTCCGATTTCGTAGCTATTTTATCGGTTTCTCCTTATTACAATAAGCCAACGCAAGAAGGAATTTATCAGCATTTCAAAGCTATTGCAGAAGCATCACCAATTCCAGTGGTTTTGTATAATGTTCCTGGAAGAACATCAAGCAATATGTTACCTTCGACAATTATTAGATTGGCTACCGATTTTAAAAATATTATCGCTGTGAAAGAAGCAGCTGGTGATATTGTACAAGCCATGAAATTAATACAAGATAAACCAAAAGGCTTTTTAGTAATTTCGGGCGATGATATGATTACGTTACCCATAATTTTGGCTGGTGGAGCTGGCGTTATTTCGGTAATTGCAGAAGGTTTTCCAAAACAATTTTCTGAAATGGTGCATCTTGGTTTAAACAAAAGAGTTGACGATGCTTATAAAATACATTATCTTTTAGCAGATTCAATTGATATGATTTTTGAGCAAGGAAATCCAGCCGGAATTAAAGAAGTCTTTAAATCATTGGGATTGTCAGAGAATATAGTTCGTTTACCACTAGTAAACGTTAACGAAGACTTAGCAAATCGGTTACATAATTTCACCAATAAAATTTCAAAAATGTAGATTTTTTTAGGTTGAAAAAAATATTTTGTAATCAACAATTAATAACTAAATTTGTCCCGAAAAATTCGGGACTATTTAAGAACACAAAAAGTGTTTAAAATCAGCTGAATTAAATAAATAAATGAAGAAATTTTTAGCCTTATTCGCAGTAATTATATTTTTATCGTCTTGTAGCGATTATCAAAGAGCATTAAAATCGGAAGATGTTGCAGTTAAATTTGCTTCTGCTACAAAAATGTATGAAGCCAAAAAATACGGTAAAGCCATTCGTCTTTTTGAACAAATTGCTCCGGCATATAAAGGAAAACCATCCGCTGAAAAAATGTTTTACATGTATTCACAATCACTATATAAAACAAATCAATATTATTTATCAGGTTACCAGTTTGAGAGTTTTACAGCTAGCTATCCAAAAAGCGAAAAGGCAGAGGAAGCTTCATTTTTAGGAGCAAAATCATTTACTTTTTTATCTCCGGTTTATAGCTTAGATCAAGCAGATACTAATAAAGCTATTGATAAACTTCAGACTTATATTGATGTATATCCCGAAGGGAAAAATTTAGAAGAAGCAAATTTATTGGCGAAAAAATTAAGAGAAAAGTTGGAGAAGAAAGCATACGAAAATGCTAAAATCTATAACACTATATCAGATTATAAAGCGGCAATGGTAGCTTTTGATAACTTTATGATTAACTTTCCAGGAACAGTATATAAAGAGAAAGCCCTGTATTATAAATTAGATTCTGCTTATTTATTGGCCATCAATAGTATTCCTTCAAAAATGAAAGAAAGACTTGAAAATGCAAAAATGGCTTACACAAGTTTGATAAAATTTAAAGCAGACACAGAATACAAATCGAAAGCTGACGAAATGTTGGCTACAATTGAAAAAAATTTACAACAATTTACTAAATAAAAAAGTCATGGATTTAAAAAAGACGAATGCACCAGTAAATACAGTTACTTATAACAAAACTGTAATTGAAGAACGTACTGGCAATGTTTACGAGGCAATAACAATAATGGCTAAAAGAGCAAACCAAATCAATTCTGAAATCAAAAAAGAATTGACTGAGAAATTAGAAGAGTTTGCAACTTATAACGATAGTCTTGAGGAAATCTTTGAAAACAAAGAACAAATCGAAGTTTCTAAATACTACGAAAAATTGCCAAAACCACATGCATTAGCTGTTCAAGAATGGCTAGATGACAAAATTTACTACAGAGATACTACAAAAGACTAATTAAGATGTCTGTTTTAAGCGGTAAAAAAGTACTACTTGGTGTTTCCGGAGGAATTGCCGCATACAAAACAGCAACATTAGTTAGGTTATTTATAAAAGCAGGTGCACATGTCCAAGTGATAATGACACCTGCTTCTAAAGATTTTGTAACCCCGTTAACTTTATCGACCTTATCAAAAAACCCTGTTTATTCTACCTTTTTTAATGAAGAAGATGAGAATGAACAGTGGAACAATC
>JAYTGH010000261.1:0-1914 GCA_043733645.1 Flavobacterium sp.
TAACCATTTGGATGTGTTATGTAAATGGCTTTTCCATATCCAACTTCTGAAATTTTTATTCTGGAAACATAGCCATCCGCGGCAGCGTAAACATTCAAACCTTCCTTTTGTTGGGTTTTACAATCGAAGCCCGAGTGAATATGATTGGAGCGGAGTTCACCAAAATTTCCTGAAAGCTGAAGTGGAATGTCGAGTGGTGAACGAAAATAATCTTTTGGATATTGTGTTTGTCCAAATGCGAAAATCGAAAATAAAAAAACAAAACAAAAAATTCTCATAAAAGGTTGTTTTTGCTAAAGTAATGAAAAGTGCGTAAAAATTTACAACAATACTGCTTTTTATAACTCCTTAAAAAACAATTTATTATAATTTCGTCTCAAAATAGCGATAAATAATTGGCAAAAAAATTGCGAAAACGAAATAGAATCCTAACTTTGTGAAGTAAGTAATGAATAAAGTATTTCATGAGTGAAATTGCAGAAATAATTGATTCTGTTGAAAATAGAGTTGCGAAACTTTTTACTAAAATAAATAGTTTAGAGCAAGGTTCTGTTACAATTAAAGAAGAATTAGCTAAAGCTGCTGCTGTGGTTCAAAAGCAATCGGATGAGATTGCCGCTTTGAAATCGGAATGCGAATCACTCAAAATGGCTAATTCATTATTAGGCGGTGAAGAAAATAAACGAGATACAAAGCTTAAAATAAATTCATTAATCCGAGAGATAGATTACTGCATAGCGCAGTTATCAGACTAAAAACATGGATGAAAAGCTTAAAATAAAATTATCAATTGCAGACAGAGTTTATCCGTTAACGGTTGACTTGTCACAAGAAGAAGGGCTACGAAGTGCTTCCAAAAAAATTGATGCAATGATTAAGCAATTCGAGGAAAACTATGCGGTTCGCGACAAACAAGATGTATTGGCCATGTGTGCTTTACAGTTTGCATCGCAAGTTGAACAAAAGCAAGTCGAAAGTTCCATTGACAGTAAAGATCTTGAACGGTTGAAAAAAATTAATGATTTATTATTCGACTATCTCGAAAAGGAATAACGTTCTTATTACATAGGATTACAATACCGCCTACATTAGATTTTAATTGGTAAACTCAACACTAACAAATTAGAATGAGCAAATCATCGTTACTAAAGCATGCCACTTTTATCGTGGATCCTTGACCAACGAGTTAGCTCAAAACTTGTCTTTTCGAGTTTATGCATTCACCTAATGTAGGCTTTTTTATATATAAATTAAAACAAAAAATGGGAACAATACTAATTATAATTGCGCTTATAGCGGGAGTTGCTGGAGGTTTTGGAATTGCAAAATTCATGGAAAAAAGTAATATCTCCAATATGGTTAAAAATGCTAAAAAAGAAGCTGCATCGATTTTAAAAGATGCCAATCTTGAAGGTGAAAACATCAAGAAAGACAAGTTATTACAGGCAAAAGAAAAGTTTTTAGAATTAAAATCAGAGCATGAGCAAGAGATTTTAAACAAGGATAAAAGAATTGCTGAAATAGAAAAAAGAACTCGTGACAAAGAGTCTCAGGTTTCAAGTGAATTGGCAAAAGCTAAAAAAGTAAACGACGATTACGAAGCAAAAACAACAGAATACAATTCAAAAATTGAGTTGTTAGACAGGAAGCAACAAGAGCTTGAAAAGCTTCATAAAAGTCAGGTGCAACAACTTGAAGTTATCTCTGGTCTTTCTGCCGAAGATGCTAAAGAGCAATTGGTGGAAAGCTTAAAAGCCGAAGCCAAAACCAAAGCGATGTCGCACATTCAAGATACTATTGAAGAAGCAAAATTAACAGCGCAACAAGAAGCTAAGAAAGTCATCATCAACACCATTCAACGTGTTGGAACGGAAGAAGCGGTTGAGAATTGCGTTTCTGTTTTCAATATTGAAT
>JAYTGH010000262.1:0-5583 GCA_043733645.1 Flavobacterium sp.
AAAACCCATTTTATTACCGCATTGGTCACAAGATTTTCTGCTAGCCATTCCCCGAATTGTTTGTGGATTTCTGCTAACTTCTAATTTTGGCGCTGCTAAATTCGGATTACCCTGGTCGCCACCCGAAAACAATTTAAAGTTCTTTGAAGTAGCCTTTTGGTTCCCGAAAGATGTAGCTTCTTATGGGGGATTATTTGCGGTTGCTCCTATATTTTTTGCCTGGATAGGTGCTTTTAGCGAAGCCGTTGGCGGTATCTTTTTACTACTTGGCTTTCAAACCCGAATCGCTTCATTTTTAATAATGAGTACCATGTTGGTAGCCATTTTTATGCAGCAAATTCAAAATGGCATGTGGAATTGCCTTCCAGCTATGGGGTTTTTATGGATTAGTGTTTTCTATTTACTACTCGGTTCCGGCCGATTTGGCATTGATTATTTAGTAACTCGTAAAAACACTTAATTATGAAAACTATTATAAAAACGGCGATGTTTCTTATTCTCTTGACCGGATGTGTTCAAAAATCATACAAGCGCGTGGTTGTAGTAACTTTGGATGTTTCAAAAGTTAAGAATATACAATCGGTTGGCATTCGCGGTGAAGGAAAACCTTTGAGTTGGGAAACTGATTATCCGATGCAGGAAGTGGTAAAAGACAGTTTATATAAAACGGTATTCACTACAAAAACTGGTTATCTTTTTGCTGAAGGAAAATGTACCGTAAACGGAGATTTTGAATTACAAAATAAACCCAACAGACGCATCTTTTTTGATGTTAAAAAAGAGACCACTTATGTGAAATTGGTTTTTGACAACGAATAACAGAGGGTTCCTAAATGAAAATATTTTGTTGTATGGTATAAATTATGGAATCGCCACTTTCATCTGTGCCGGCAAAATGACAATATCCAATTGGGTTTCTTCTCCAATATATTCGCCATCCATTTGAAAGCTAACAGCTGAAGTTGTTGTGATAGTGGCTTTATCAGTAGAAACAATCTCTATATCTTCTAAATTTACAGGCATATTTCCTGTGATAATCTTTCCGAAAACTAGCAAATCGAGATTTTTTAGAATGATGATTTCAAACTTACCATCGTCCATTTTACCATCGGGGTTTATCGTTACGCCTGTTCCGTATTTTTGCGAATTGGCTATTACAATCATTCTGGCCTTGCATTCGACCGTTTTATCATTAGCTTCAATTTTGGCCGAGAAAGGTTCTTCTAATTCAGTAAGTGTAGTAACAATCTGCAATGCATACCCAACTTTACCGCGTACTGAACTGTCTTCGTAGTTTTTTACTAATTCAGCATTAAGTCCCAAATCACTTAAATGAATGCTTTTCTTTCCGTTGATACTTATCATATCCATTTCCATAAAGTGATTATGAAAAGCGACTGAAAGATTTTCCTCAATAGTGGCTGGCAAATTCAGGTCCACCGACAAACCGTTCGAAGAACCTGCTGGAAGGATTCCGAAAACAACATCCTGCTTTTCCAATGCCTCTCCTACCATTTTTATGGTTCCGTCGCCACCGGCAATTAATATCCGTTCCGGTTTGTGTGTAGTATACAGATTCTTAAGGGCTGCAGTATCGTTTTTTCCTGAAGTTTCATATACAATTATTTCTATGGCAAACTCTTTCGCAAAATCCAATGTCTTTAATAGAATTTCGGATTTATCGATGTCGCCTGAAATTGGATTCAGAACCAAAATATACTTCTTGTTCTTTGCCATAAATAGTATTCCCTAAATTATTTGTAATTTGTCAATCGAAACTCAAAAGTAAACAATTAAATGAAGCCCATTCTAAAATTATACCGCGGGTATGCCAATGAGCAGGAGTTGATTGTGATGGGTCATGTTTTTAAACCTACCTCTAAGGAAGATTACGATTTTCAAAAGAAGAATTTTAAAAATGCTACTTCGGTTATCCGAATGTTCCGCATTAAAACTCACGCCAATGCAGATGTTTTTCTGGAACATAACGGAGAAAAAATCCACACCAAAACACTTGTTGATGGGTATTTTAAATTTTGCATTCCCCTAAAGGAAAAATCGGGATATGGTTGGATTGAGTATAAGGTAAGCATCTTTTATAATGATGAAAAAATCAGCGAAACGGCTACTTACATACGTCCTCACAAAGGAAATTTTGGGTTTATATCCGACATTGATGATACTTTTTTGGTTTCGTATACCAAAAATCCGTTAAAGAAATTATACATTTTATTGTTTAGGAATGTGTATTCCCGAAAGGTTTTTGAAGATGTTGTACCCCATTACCAGGCGTTAAGTGCAGCAGGGAAAAAGAATTCAAACGAACAGAACGCTTTTTTTTATGTGTCGAGCAGCGAATGGAACCTTTATCGCTTCATCACCCGATTTGCCGAAATAAATCAATTACCAAAAGCGGTGCTGTTGCTAAAAGATATCAAAACCAGCCTTACTGATTTGTTTATAACCGGGCGCAGTGACCACAACCATAAGTTTGAAAAGATAAAGCACATTTTAGAATTTTACCCCGATTTGCAATACACGCTTTTGGGTGACGACTCGCAGCATGATCCTTACCTCTATGAAAATATATGCAAGATTTTCCCTGTGAATGTGAAGGCAGTTTATATCAGGCAAACCGGAAGTTCCCGAAAAGAAAAAGTTGAAGCGGTATTAAAAAATATCGAAAGCCTCGACGTGCAGGTTTGTTATTTTAGGAAAAGTTCAGAGGCAATAGCACATTCCAAAATTATAGGCTTGATTTAGTAATTAAATTTACATCAAATCGATTTCGCCCTGAACAATTTCCCAGTCTTCGAGTAATTTATCCAGTTCCTTTTTTTTCTTGTTGTAGGCCATAAAGAAATTAGCATCTTCTACATGCTTGTCATAATTGGATGCCAAAGCTTTATCGTCAGCCTGAATATCGATTTCCAGTTGCTTGATTTGACTTTCAACTTTGCTCAAACGATTTTGCAATGATTTACTTTTCTTTTGATCTTCATAGGAAACTTTAGCTGTCTCCTTCGGAACTTCTTTTTTGACAATGTCTTTTTTCTCGACTTCGCGCATGTTTTCCATGTTGCGCTGTTCCAGGAAAAAGTTGATATCTCCTAAATATTCTTTGATTTTTTGATCTTTAAATTCGTAAACAATATTCGACATTCCTTGCAAAAAATCCCTATCGTGAGAAACCAACAATAAGGTTCCTTCATATTTTTTTAAGGCCGCTTTCAAAACATTCTTCGATTTGATATCCAAGTGATTCGTTGGTTCATCCATCACCAAAACGTTTATAGGCTGAAGCAACAATTTACACAAAGCCAAACGATTGCGTTCACCACCCGAAAGCACCTTTACTTTTTTCTCCACATCATCACCGCGAAACAAAAAAGAACCCAACATATCACGGACTCTTGAACGATTTCCGTCCGTAGCGGCATTCGTCATGGTTTCCAATAAGGTAATTTCACCGTCTAAATATTCCGCCTGATTTTGAGCAAAATAACCCAACTGCACATTGTGTCCTAATTTTATCGAACCCTGATATTTAAACTCATTAACAATGGCTTTCATAAAGGTAGATTTCCCTTGTCCATTCTGACCCACGAAAGCAATTTTAGAACCGCGCTCCACCAAAAGTGAAATGTCTTTTAAAATCGTTTTATCACCATAGGCTTTGGTTACATGTTCAGCTTCAATAACAACCTTACCGGGACTTTGTGAAAGCGGAAACGAAATATTCATCACGGAAGTATCATCTTCATCCACTTCGATGCGTTCTACTTTATCCAATTTCTTGATAAGCGACTGTGCCATCGATGCTTTGGAAGCTTTCGCTCTGAATTTTTCGATTAACTTCTCGGTTTCTTCTATTTTCTTGGCTTGATTTTTTTGCGTTGCCAATTGCTTTTCGCGGATTTCTTCACGTAAAATTAAGTATTGTGAATAGGGCTTGTTATAATCATAAGCTTTGCCCAAAGAGATTTCAATGGTGCGATTGGTCACATTATCCAAAAACATTTTATCGTGGGAAACAATTACCACTACGCCGGGAAAGTTTTTCAAAAATCCTTCCAGCCAAATGATACTCTCAATATCTAGGTGATTCGTAGGCTCATCAAGCAATAAAATATCATTCGATTGTAATAACAATTTGGCCAACTCAATACGCATTCTCCAACCACCAGAAAAAGTATCTGTCTGATTGTTGAAATCTTCTCTTTTAAAACCTAGCCCCAATAATATTTTTTCGGTATCGCCCACATAGTTATATCCGCCAAGCAATTCAAAACGATGCGTGTAATCGGATAAGTCTTCTATGATTTGACTGTAGGCGTCACTTTCATAATCGGTTCTCGACACTAATTGATGATTGATGCTTTCCAGCTTTTTTTCAACAGCTTTTATTTCAATAAAGGCTTCGTAGGCTTCTTCGAGCACGGTTCTTCCATGGTCGAAATCAATATCCTGGCGAAGAAAACCCATTTTGACTTCTTTCTCAGTTGCTATCTGACCCGAATCAGGTTTGAAATCACCAGCTAAAATTTTTAGCATCGTCGATTTTCCTGCTCCGTTTTTCCCGACTAGTCCTACTCTATCTCCAGAACCTAACCGAAAAGTTACCTCCTCAAAAAGATAGGTGCCGCCAAAAGAAACTGATAAATTATGGATATTTAACATAGAGAAAAAGAATAGTATATTAGTATTGTAACCTTCCTTTGGGTCTACCTTTGTATACCCTGAGTCATAAGACCAAACGGAATGAAATTAAAATTTTTGCAAATGTTAAAAAAAGGATCCAAATTAAATAGTATTTTAACAGGAACTTGTCCAAGATGCCAAGAAGAAAGCATGTATCTTGATAAAAATCCGTACAACTTACCAAAGATTTTTGAAATGCACGAGAATTGCAGCCATTGTGGCTTACATTATCAGATAGAACCTTCGTTTTTTTATGGAGCGATGTACGTAAATTATGGATTGACAGTTATGGTTGGAGTGGCTGCGTTTATCATTTCAAAAGTTTTGTTGGGATTAGCAGTAACGCCATCATTTATTACCATCATTATAGCGCTAGTTATTTTAATGCCGATTAACTCAAGATTAGCGCGAAATATTTACATCAATATGTTTGTGAGTTTCGATGCAGCCGCGGCTAAGAAGTAGCATATCTTTTTATATCGATTGTCTTATCTAGTGGCTTTCCATTTTCGATAAAGTCGAATAAATCTCTAGCCAAAGTAGGCGCCAGCATCACACCACGAGTTCCGAGACCGTTTAAAATATGAATATTAGCATGCTTTTTATGTGTACCAAGTAATGGTCTTCTGTCTTTAACCGTTGGTCGTACTCCGGCAAAATGCTCTACAATTTCAAAATCACAGTTTAGAATTTCTTTTATTCTATCAATCAATTCCTGTCTGCCTGCTGCGGTTGGTGTATTTGTTTTGTCTTCCCAATTGTATGTGGCACCCACTTTATAAAGAGTATTACCCAAGGGCAAAATAAAAACGCTGGTATTTATGATTACATCCAAATCTAAATCAGCGGCTCTAATGATAAATAATTCTCCTTTAGTTCCAT
>JAYTGH010000263.1:0-1914 GCA_043733645.1 Flavobacterium sp.
AAAAACAAAATCATCAACAGTAATATCAAAGAATTGCCCGACCAAGATGAATATTCTTGTTTTGTTGCGATGGTCGAAACCTTGAAAAATCGTTTAAACGATGAAAAGCTACTAATTGATAATGTTGGTTTGGTAATCATTGATGAAGCACATTATAATTCATTCCGAAAACTATTAAGCCAATTCAAAAAGTCGTTTATACTTGGTGTTACAGCAACGCCATTGAGTTCGAATATTAAGTTGCCAATGCATAACAATTATGACGAATTAATTGTTGGCGACACCATTCAATCCTTGATTGATAAAGGATTTTTGGCTAAAGCAATCACCTATAGTTATGATGTTGGATTGACTTCTTTAAAAGTTGGAATTAATGGTGATTATACTGTAAAATCTTCTGATGATTTATATATGAATATGGTGATGCAGGAGAAATTGCTACATGCTTACTCTGAAAGAACATTGGGAAAGAAAACGTTGATTTTTAATAACGGAATTCACACTTCTTTATATGTTTATGAAACCTTTAAAGAAGCCGGATTTTCAATAAGACACTTAGATAACACAACATCAGTTGAAGACAGAAAAGACATATTACAATGGTTTAAGAAAACGCCGGATGCTATTTTAACTTCGGTTGGAATCCTGACAACAGGTTTTGATGAACCAACAGTTGAAAGCATTATTTTAAATCGAGCTACCAAATCATTGACGCTATATTTTCAAATGATTGGACGTGGCTCCAGAAAACTACCGAATAAAGATAATTTTGCGGTTATCGATTTAGGAAATAACGCATTACGATTTGGTTTATGGAATGATCCTGTAGATTGGCAACATATTTTTAGATCTCCTGAATTTTATTTAGAAAGCCTAAGAGATGATAGCGAAATTGAAAACAATTTCAAATATGTAATGCCAGATTCAATTAGAAAAATGTTTGCTAAAACAACAGACATATCTATTGACATCGAAGAAGAATTTAAAAAAGTTGTTGCTCAAAATTTACGTTCCAAAGAAGTTCTTGAAAAATCAATTCAGCAACATGCTTTAATGTGTGTTGAAAATACAACCGAATTAGTTCAGGCAAGAATGCTTTCTAAATTATTGTCAGATGATATCGAAAGTCGCATTAAACGATTTGTAAAGTGTTTAGGAAAAACAAGCAAAAATTATCGTGAATGGCTGATTGAAGATTATAAAACGAAATTAAGTTTATCCATAGGAAAAAAGTTTAGGGAATTAAATTTTTAAAATTATAACTTTACAAAAGGTAGTTTAGATTATTAAAAAACAGCTAATTACAAAGTAGAAACTTTAAGTGCCAAAACATATACAATATGAACTATAATTTATATTATGTAAAATAAAATATTTTTAAAACCATTTGTTTTTAAATAGTAATTAGTTTTCAAATGTTTTGAACAATAGACTTCTTCTTCTCCAAAGCTTTACTATTTTTGTTGTTTAAATTCCACTTCCTTTCAATAAATAAACACATGAGTAATTCTGTTGCCGAAAATATTGCCAACTTTTTAAAAGAATATTCACCCTTTAGTTATTTAAGTCATCAAGAATTAATTCAGGTTGCTACAAGTATTGGTGTAATAAATTTAGATAAGCACAAAATTCTGTTTAAAATTGATGATAAACTTCATGATAGCTTTTATGTTGTTGGAGCTGGCGTAATTAATCTTTCTGTAATTGCTGATGCTGAAGAAACGCTTTTGAACAAATGTTATCCTGGTGATGTTTTTGGTTTGCGTCCGTTTTTTGCCAAAAACAATTATATGATGACTGCTAAATCTCGTGAAGACAGTATTGTTTACGCTATTCCTATTGCTGCTTTTAAACCTTTTGTAGCTCAAAACCCTCAAGTTTTAGATTTCTTATTGGAAAGTTTTGCAACAAACA
>JAYTGH010000264.1:0-1910 GCA_043733645.1 Flavobacterium sp.
TTGAAAATAAATTAGTTATTGAATTAAAAACTGTTGAAGCTTTTACCGATGTTCATTTTGCACAAATTCTTACTTATATGAAACTAGGAAATTATTCGATGGGATTATTAATAAATTTCAATACTAAAATGCTAAAACAAGGAATAAAAAGGTTTAGAATTTAACTCTGTGAAACTCTGTGTAACAAAAAGCCTCCGCGAAACTAAAATATCTCTGTGAATCTCTGTGTAACAAAAAAATTATGAAAAAAATTACTTCTCTCGTATTTCTATTGATTTCCTTAAATTGTTTTTCCCAAATAAAAGGAACCGTTACCGACGACAAAGGAAATCCATTACCGTTTGTAAACATCTTTGAAGAGAACACCTATAATGGTACAACTACAAATGATAAGGGAAAATTTACCTTGAATGTAAAAAGCGAAAACCCAACGATAATCTTTCAGTATTTAGGCTATAAAACCGTAAAAAAATCAATTACTAAAAATCAGTTTGCTGATAATCTGACTGTCACTTTGGTGGAAGAAAACATTACGCTGAAAGAAGTTGTCATTAATCCGAAAGATAATCCAGCGAATGAGATTATTAGAAATGCGATTAAAAATAAAAAAGAGAACTCCGAAAAGACAGCTCGCTTCAAATCTGATTTTTATTCTCGTGGTATTATCCGATTAAAGGATGCGCCAAAAACCATCATGGGACAAAAGTTTGATTTTTTTGATGAAATACTCGACTCAACCCGAAGCGGAATTATTTATCTATCGGAAACAGTTTCTAAAATAACGTTTCAAAAACCTGATAAAATGAAAGAAGTCATTGTGGCTTCAAAAGTAAGCGGAAAAGACAATGGTTTTAGTTTCAACAACGCCGCTTCGGTCAATTTTGATTTTTACGAAAACTATCTACCATTTCAAATTAATGTGGTATCCCCTATTGCTGATAATGCGTTTAACTATTACAAATACAAATTTGAAGGTTCGTTTTTTACCGAAAACCGCCAGCAGATTAATAAGATAAAAGTAATTCCGCGTCGCGAAACCGAACCTGTTATGGAAGGTTACATCTATATAGTTGATGACTCCTACGCTATTTATGCCACTGATTTATCCATAAAAGGAAATCAAATGCAGTCGCCCGCTATTGATAAACTGACTTTGAAACAAAGCTTTAGCTATAATTCAATGAATAAAATTTGGGTGAAAAACACGCAAACATTAGACTTTATGGCCGGACTGCTGAGCATTAAAGTCAATGGTCGATTTACGTATGTGTATTCTAATTTTGAATTTGAAAAACAATTCGAAAAGAAAACCTTTACCAATGAAATCCTGTCGTTTCAGGAAAATGCCAACAAAAAAGAAGATTCGTTTTGGAATACCATTCGCCCCGTTCCTTTGACTGAAGAAGAATCAACAGATTACACCAAGAAAGATATACTGCAAACCAAAAAGAAATCAAAAACCTATTTGGATTCGATTGATGCGAAGCACAACAAATTCAAAGTGATGGATGTTTTGAGTGGCTACAGCTATAAAAACTCCTTTAAAAAATGGTCGATTGATTATGATGGACCGTTGACATCAATCTCTTTCAATACGGTTCAAGGCTATCGAATCAATGCTGGTTTATCGTATACAAAACGCGATGAAGATAAGAGAACCTATACCCGAATTAGTTCCAAATTTGACTATGGATTTTCAGAAGAAAAGATAAGAGCAACTGCCAGCTACATTCACAAATTCAACAATACCAACAATAGTACATTGTATTTCAATGGTGGAAGTTCTGTAAATCAATTTAACGGAAATAATCCAATTTCAAATATTGTAAATTCAGTCAGCACTTTGTTTTTCAAAAACAATTTTATGAAATTGTATGAAAAGAATTTTGTCGCGGGTTCTTTTGGAAGAG
>JAYTGH010000265.1:0-1906 GCA_043733645.1 Flavobacterium sp.
CAAATGAAATAGGCTCCGGATTATCATTATTTGTCCCATCATTTCCAGCCGACATTACCGCCAGATAATAAGGAGCATTATAGGCAAGTTCATCCCAAACATAGGCATCGGAAGAATACGAACCGATAAACCATGAAGGTAAAGTTGTTCCGCTTGTAGTTATAGGAACACCATAGGAGTGATTGGAAATAAGCATTCCAAGTTGTGCTTCCGAAATAGCTTCTGAATCATCAGAATCCCAGTTGAATGTTCTTGCAGTGGCTTGATAGGCCATACCTTTTACAGAAGCCGGTGATGCACTGGCAACCAAAGTTCCACAAACATGTGTTGAATGTGTCACCGTTGTTGTATTCGTTGGATCATCAATTACTGTAACCCGTCCACCAAATGCGTTATGAGTTGTTCTAACATTTCCACCATCCCATTCTCTAACAACCATTCCTTGGCCATTTAGATTTAAACCTAGTGAACCACCAGTGTTTAAATGATTTGCTCGGGTTGATTTTGCTGCATTTACATTTTGTGTAGAATAGTAAATAGGTAATCCTTCCGGAGAAAGTCTCATTAATTCAGAAAGATTTCCGTCTGCATCTTTGATAATAAGTGGCCAGTTTTTAATTAAAGCAACCGCAATTGCTTTTCGTTTATCAGACTCTTGTTTTTTTCTATAAAATTCTTCCGTTTTTTTAAGTTTTGCCATATCATAGTTGCCAATAATTTTTTTGACATCAGCCTGTGATTGCCCAAAAACTGTACTCGAAACAAAAATAATTGTTACGAATAAAAAGAAATTCTTTTTCATAATTTTATTGAAAAGGGTGTTGTGTTAGTAAAAATTCAGCTAATATAGTAACACAATATCAATATCGGTATTTTATTAACAAATAATCGTTGAAATCCACCTTTTGTTTACCTCTTCGTAAATGCTGTAAATAAAATCGACTTTAATTTTTTAATTCAAAATCGATAAATGCTATATTTACAAAAAAACAACTTATGGTTTTAAGTAGATTTTGGCTGGCTATTTTTGTTTCATCCATAGCTTTTGTAATAATTAGTTTGTGTATTGGAAACAGCTATACTATTGATAATATTTTGAATGGAAAAAAAGATGACCCTATTTTAATTTCCGAAAAATATTTGGAACAAGTTCCCAAATTTATCATGGACAGCATCAAAAAAGCGCCAGAGCAAACCATGATTATCAACAGAGATACGCTCAATGCCGATACTACTTATGTTTATAAAGCAAAGACTGTTAAAATCTTTTCAGGTGTTCAAAAATCGGATGGTTTGTTGCCAACATGCAAAAATAGTTTACTCGATTTAATTCTTCCTTTGATTGCGTATTTGGCTTTTTTCTGTGGACTAATGCAGTTGCTAATCGACTCTGGTGCTTCCGAAAAATTAGCCAAAAAGCTAAGCCCGGTTTTCTCAAAAATCTTTCCGTCGATTCCAAAAAACCACGAATCAATTTCTTATATGACTTTGAATTTTGCCGCTAACTTTTTGGGATTAGATTCCGCAGCAACACCTTTTGGATTAAAAGCGATGCAAAGTTTACAGGAACTCAATCCTGACAAAGACAGAGCCAGCGATGCACAAATTATGTTTTTGTGTCTACACGCAGCCGGATTAACATTGATTCCAACTTCTATAATTGGATATCGTGCGGCAGAAAATGCAAGCAACCCAGCCGATGTGATGTTGCCATGTATTATTACCTCTTTTATAGGAACTATTGCCGCGTTTTTAATTGTGGGAATCCGACAAAAAATCAATTTTAAAAGTGCTTCTTTAGTGGTTGCCTTGATGACGATAATTGCAGCTATTGTGGGATTATTATTTTATGTAAATGGATTGGATTTAATAGGCAAAAATGCTTTTACTTCTAATCTTTCAGGCT
>JAYTGH010000266.1:0-1905 GCA_043733645.1 Flavobacterium sp.
AGTCGCTGACTCGTCACTTTTTCATCGCCAAAAGCTTTTGAAAATAATGCTCTGTATTTTGGGCTACTTTGCAATTTTGTAACAACGTGTTCCAAGGTCTCATCCATTTCTAAAGGATTTGTGATGGGATTAATAGGTTGCATTTCCAAATTATTCACGCCGCCATCCCACATAAAGTCTTTGCTCCATGCTAAATTGATTAAAGCCATCGAGTTTCGAGTACCAATTTTTCCCTCAATGCCATGGCTCAATTGATGATCAACATGGGTAAATCCGGTTTGTTGTAAATGGCAACTCTGACAGGAAATAGTATTGTCTCTAGAAAGAATGGGATCGTAGAATAAATTTCTACCCAATTGAAATCCTTCTTCTGTTAAAGGATTTTTCTTGAAATCATATCTAGATTTTGGCCAGCCTTGTGGTATTTCTAAATATAAAGGTGTGGTAAATTGATTTGAAAATGCCAAAGAAATTAGCATAATCAATGCCAATAATAAGTAGTATTTCCAGTAGATTTTCATTCTAAACGAAACATTTCGATACTATAATCTGCCAATTGCATAGCTTTCTTTCCAGGAATCATGACGCTGTTGATTTCAGATAATTTTATGTTGGAGAAAAAATCATTTAAATCAATGGCAACATCGAGTTCTGTTCCTTTTTTATTCCAATTAAACTTCATTTCTCTCATAGCATAATTTGGATAAAGATAACCACCAATATGAAACTGAAACTCATTTTTCCGCGTTTTGCAACTCGAACTTTTGCCTTCAATTTTCATGTTGATATAGCCGCTTTGCCAAGCCCAATACATTCCTTTTGTTGGATCTAAATCTCCCGTCAATGCTCCGGCATTATTGGTTAAACTGTCAATGCCAATGTTGAAAGTTACTTTTGCAACAGCTATATCTCTTTTAGCTGTTATCGGAATAATTAGTGAATTTGGGTTTTCTAAATCGAGTAAATGATAGCTGTCTTTTTGTACATAAACTGATTTATCTGTATACTGAATTACAATATTGGATATATAACATCTAAAGGTTTCAAGTGCTATAGTATCGTTATTTGATGTTGTATATTGTTTGTGGAGTTCTAAAGGAAGTTTGTTGAAAATTGTTTTGAAATTAAGACTCAATGAATCCGTTTTGCTCTGAGAAATACTCTTAAAACAAAACAATAAAATCAAAATAACAAAGGCTTTTCTTTTAATCATGTCCCGGACCGTGTGGTTTTGATACAAATATTCTAGATAATTCTTCGGTCAAATCATTGAAATCTTCTAGTTGGTTTTGGTGACACAATTTTTTAATGTCTGTAAAATGTTTGAAATGTGTTTCTTCAATTTGCTTTTGATTAGAATTTATCACAGTAATAAGACTGTCTTTCACTTTTACATCCATTTTAGCCTGTCTTAACTGAGAATATAATTCGTTTTTTGCATCACGGATGTTTTTATCAAGTCTGTTTATTTCAGCGTGATGCCATTCAATTAATTTGGCATAATCCTTTTGCTGTTGCTTATCAAAATGAAGTTTTTCTATAATAATTTCTTTTGGCATTGGTCTGCCTTCATGCGGTGGTTTGTGACCTCTAGGTCCATTTAAAAATAGGAACCCTAATGTTGCAAAATTGAGCAACAATAATCCGATGACGGTAATCGTTAATAGTTTAGTTTTTTCCATTGTTATTGATATAACTGATTGCTTTGGTTTAACGTTGATTCTAAATAAGAAGTAGTTGCAGTCGTTTTTTGTGTGGTTTTAGTTTTTAAAACAGAAATGTTGATTAGTACTAAAACTGCAATCGAAGCCGCTACCAGCCATACTGTTTTTGATGAAACTGTACTTTGTTGGTTTATTCTTTTTTGGATTCTAGACAACAAAGCATCACTTGGTACAACTTGCG
>JAYTGH010000267.1:0-1904 GCA_043733645.1 Flavobacterium sp.
GACAATATAGCTATTGGCGATACAAGTGCCGAAATTTCGCTTACTTCTTATCAGGATTTTGTAATGATTAATACGGTTGTTACTAAATTAAACAGTCAATTGCCCGACGCAACCGTTTCAATTGATTCTGTTCAAAAGCAGTGTGATTCTAAAACAATTGTTGTCAACTATACCGTTTCTAACTTAATTGCCACTAACCCGCTACCAACAGGAACTCCAGTTTCGATTTACATCGATGGACAACTAGTTCAAACCATCACAACACCAACTGAAATCCCCATTGGCGGTTCAATCAGCGCTCAAATTACGATTGTTTTACCGGATACAATTACATTAAATTTCGGGATAAAATTTGTGGTCGACGACATTGGTAACGGAACAGGAATTGTGACCGAATTGGTTGAAAATAATAATACTGCTGTCGCTAACGATTCGCTTTGGGTTTCACCAACTTTCAATCCGTTAGAAAATTTATTAGTTTGTAATGAAGGTTTTACTCGTGGTACTTTTGACTTTTCTTCCTATCAGGATTTGGTTAAAACAACTCCGGAAGACAGTGTTGGTTTTTATGAAACTCTCGACAATGCTACCAATAATTTGAATCCGATTTTGAATCCAACAAGTTATGTGGCAATGGCAACTCCAAAAGAAATTTTTGTTCGGATTACCAATGAACATTGTTTCAGTGTTACTTCGTTTTTATTGACAACCAGAAATTGTCCGCCTACAGTTTACAATTTCGTTTCGGCTAATAACGATGCTACAAATGACACCTTTTTCATTGGCGGTTTGCGCGATATTTTTCTGAATTTTAAACTTGAAATCTACAGCCGCTGGGGAAGATTACTATGGACAGGAAATCAAAATACCGAAGATTGGGATGGTTATGTTAAAGATGGCGTTGGCCTTAAAAACGCTCCCGATGGCACCTATTTTTATTTGTTGTTTCTAAACGATATTGATTATCCTCAACCACTGCAAGGATTTCTGTATCTGAATCATTAATTACATATTTTGGGTGTAGTAATTATAGTCTTTCAAAATGGTTTGAACAAATTCTTTTTTACTTTCTAAATCATTTTTAATTCCGGTTACCTGCTCAATTTTGCTGGTAAGCTTGTTCAAAATTTCAGTGTCAGATTTTTTTAATGCTGCTTGAAATGTTTCTTTTATAATTCGGGCATCATTATCAGAAAGTTTAATAACCAAAGGATATTTGGGTTTGTATTGCTCACCAATATCTTCTAAGATGGTATGACTGATATTAATCTTATTTTTCAAAGTAATAACAGCGGTTCCGGCAGAAATATCTCCTAATCGTTGCGTTTTACTGTTGATAACCATTGCAATCAAACCTATAATTCCGCTACTCAATGAAACATCAATAATCCGGAACAACCAACGAATTAAATAGTCTCCAAATGATGCCTGATAACCATCAATTTTTACTACTTTTATTTTCAACAATTTCTTTCCAAAAGTCTGACCTTCAAGCAGCGATTCCTGAACTATGGAGTAGATAACTATTGGTAATGCAAAAATCATATAAATAGCCATTCGTGACCACATATCCAGTTGATCAAGAATAGAATTTAAGCTGAATGTGTAGAAAAAAACATAAAATATAACTATGAAATAAGCTATTTTAATCAGTAAATCAATAAAATACGCGCCAATTCTTTCTCCAACAGAAGCTGCGGAAAAATTTATAATAACATTTTGTGTAGTATTTATTGAAAGTTGTGTCATAATTCCTATTTTAGCCTCCATGAGGGAGGTTGCATTTATAAAACAAAACAAACAAAAATGGCTCGACTTTGAAGAAGCAATTTTTGGTAAATCTAAAAAAAATCCTGATGAAATGGCAAGTTTGTACATTCATTTGGTTAATGATTTATCGTATG
>JAYTGH010000268.1:0-5557 GCA_043733645.1 Flavobacterium sp.
AAATCCTAAATTCGCTTTTGATTGAATCAACACAATAACTTATTTGAAAAAAAAATACCTGTATCAATGTTCCTCAACGAATCACTACAATATTACAAGTCTAAATTTCAAAAACTGAAGCAGGGTATTACCCAATATGGCAAAGCTCCGCATAAGCCTATCTTGCTCTTGTCAGTGATTCACCAAATAGAAAAAGGACATATTTCAGACAATCGCATTTGCCTCACACCTGATTTGGTCGCAGAGTTTTTAGAAACCTTTAAACTCTTGGTACACACGGGCAATCGCCCAGAGTTCAGCCTCCCTTTTTATCATTTGACGGGCGATAAGTTTTGGCATTTGATGCCGAAAAGTGACCAAATACTGAGGGGGTATGTCAAAAGCCTCACCGTGATGAACGAAATGGTAAAATTATAAATAGATTTTAATGAATTTTAGCCTAGTTTCTAACATCATTGGTATTAATTTTAAAAAGTCTTTATACAACTTATTGAAAAATTTAAATATTAATAGTATGAAATTAAATGACGTAACACCAGAGCAAATCAAAAGACTTCCTCCAAGACCTTTAGTAGAATTATTATCCAAACTTCTCAATCTTGAATATTATAAGTTAGAATTTCCTAATTGTAAAATCAGTGTTCCACTAAATATATTTGTTGGGGATGGAGGAGAAGATGGGCGTTTTGAGTGTAGCGATAATAAAGGTTCTCGTTGGCTATCAAATGAAAACATCATTTTTCAAGTAAAAGCGGCTGAACTTGACCCAAAAGATTATTATGATGAAATATATCCTGAAAAAAAAGAGAAAGTTGAAAACGGTAAAAATGTTAAAAATAGGAAACTCAAGCCTAATATCGAAAAAGCGATTAAAGAGGGTTATAAATATCAAGTCTTCACTAGCCAAATTTTTGGTTCCAAAAAAATGTATGACGACAGAGTTGAATGTTTACGGAAGGCAATAAATGATGCAGGTTATGCTCTTGAATCTAAAAGTTTAAAAATTGAAATTTACGACGCAAATAAAATTAAAGATTGGGTCAACGAATACTTTGCGGCAAAAGTATTTGTGTGGAATACATTAGAAGAAAGCTTACCATTGGGCTTTTTAACATGGGAACAATTACAAACCTACCATAAATTTAATTATTGTTTAAATGAGACTTTAAAAACGCATATATCAACCATTCAAAGCAATATACGGAACAAAGACAGTGTATTAAGAATAATTGGTCTATCTGGGTTAGGTAAATCTCGATTAGTTTTAGAAGCATTTCGAGTAACAGATAAAGACAATGTTGAACTATCTTCATTTCGAGATAGCATTATATATTGTGATGTAAGTAATAATTCAAATGAGATCTACAATTATTTAAAGCATATTAATCATTTTAGTGGAATTGTTATTTTAGATAATTGTGACTTAGATATGCATAAAAAAATTAAAGATGAAGCAAATAGAGATGGTTGTAAGTTGAAATTCATTACGATTGATTACGATATCCATACACAGATGGGGCTATCAGAATTTATTAAATTGGATAGTAGTATGTTTAAAGATGTAGTAGTCGATATCCTTAAAAACGCTTTTGCTAATCAATTTTCAAAAGAAGAATTACAGAAAATAGCTGATTATACTGAGGGGTATCCACAATTGGCAGTTACTTTTGCTCAATATATCATAGACAATACAATCAAAAATGTTAGTGGTTTATTAGATGATAATACAGTAAAAACATTGATTTTTGGGCGAGGAATCGGAAATGAAAAAGAATATGAAATAATGAAGACAATTTCAATATTTGATTCCTTCACATTTCCACAAGATAAAGATTTACTAAATTATACACAAGAATATAAAGAAGAGCTTTGGAGACATGTCAATTTTATTATTGAAATACTTTTAAATAATAAAATTGACAAAAAAGAGCTTAAAAGAGTTTGTGAAAAATTTGAAAAACGAGGACTGATTGAACGCCGAGGAAATATGCTAATGGTCAAACCATTACCACTTGCCTTAAAACTTGCAACTGATTGGTGGAATGAACAAATAGGTGATGAGGTTTTTGATACTTTTAAGGATATCTTTGAAAATAAGAGAATTGCAGAGCGTTTAGCAATGCGTTTAAAATATTTAGACGGTGTTAGAAATGTCAAAGATATTATGGAGATTCTTTTCGGCACTACTAATAGCCCTTTTGGGAAGGAGGAAGTCTTAAACACGACTTGGGGCTCACGCTTCTTCCTCGCCGCAGTAGAAGTGAACCCTTTAGTAATGACTGATACTTTATGGAGAATATTTAGTAATATGTCTAAAGAACAATTACTGAGAATAGAACATGGAAGAAGAAATTTAATATGGGCATTAGAAAAATTATGTTTTCGTAAAGAATGTTTTCCAAAATCTGCGAAAGTCTTAGCATTATTTGCAAATGCTGAAAATGAAAATTTTGGTAATAATGCAACAGGTCAATTTCTACAATTATTTCAAATCTATTTAGCTAATACAGAAATAGAGCTAATAGAAAGAGTATCAATAATAAATTGGTGTATAGAAATGGGGTTTATGGAACTTGCGCTTTCTACTATGAACAAAAGTTTACAAACAGGACATTTTAATAAAATGGCTGGTGCAGAACAGCAAGGAGCTAATTTGCCTTTAAAAGATTATCATCCCACCTCATGGAATGAGATATGGTCATATTGGGAACAAGTAAGTAATATTTTGTGTGATATAGCACTTAATAATGAAGATGAAATTTTAAAAGAAAAAGCCCAAAATATCATAGGTGAAAATTTTGAGCCTATTCTTTTTAGTAGTTCAAATTATGAAAATACCAAACACGTTATTTTAGAATTAAATAGTTTAAGAAAGACTAAATGGGAATCTTTATACAACACTGTTAGATTCGTCTTGAAATATAAAAAAAATGAAATTGAGACTAAATATATTGCGCTATTAGAAGATTTAGAGCGACAATTAATCCCTCATGATTTGAGTGATAATATAAAATCTTATATCACGTCACCTAACCACCTCGATTACGATGAAGAAAATTATGAACAAAGAGAAAAATTAAAAAAAATAAAAGTAAAAGAATTGGCTGAAGAGCTTTGTAAAGATGAAAATTTGCTTTTTAAGAATTTAGAAATCCTGTATAAAGGTCATCAGCAAATGGGATATGAGTTTGGTAAGAATGTAGCAATATTTTATAAATCATTGTTATTTATTGAAAAATCTGTTGAAATTTTAAAAAATATAGAAAAAGAAGAACAAAATATCATAGTTTTAATAGGGTACGTTGACAATTTTCTCGATAAGTCCTTACTAATGCCATATTATGATAAATTTTTTAGTACTGAAAAGATATCTCATCATTGTTTTAATCTTATTAGATTTTTGAACCCCAATAAAAATGAAATTTACAAATTATTTAAACTTATTGATAGTAATAAACACCCTATTAGAATGTTTGATTATTTTGAATGGGGTGATTTTTTAGAGAAAAATTTTTCAAATTCAGAGTTAATTTTATTGTGTAATAAAATTCAAGAATATGGAGATGAAGGTAAATGGCAAGCATTAGCCATTTATGATACATTCATAAGAGATGTAAGCTCAATTGATACTACATCAGAAAAATGGAACGATTGTAAAGAACCAATAAAAAAATTATTATCTGAAAACAATTTTATCAACAATACAACTTATCATGATTTTCTTTCTCGCCACTCATGGAAAGCATTCATTTTATGCCTATTAAATGAAAGTAAAAATGATAAGTTTGTTGAAATTATTACACAATACATAATCACTTACTTTAAAAAATTTGGAAGTATAAGTGATTCTGGTGTTGATGAAGATGCTTTAACAACTATATTGGAAAATCTTATAGAAAATCATTTCAATATTTCTTGGAATATTATATCTAAAGAATTACTAGATGACTTCGCTGTGTACTGGAATTTGAAGATGAAAATAGGGTTTGAAATGTTTATGCCAACAAAACATATTTTTTTAAAAGGAAATCTAGAAACAATATTTAATTGGTGTAAAGACAATGGTCCCAATGCCGCAATTAAAATGATTGATTTTATACCACTAAGTGATAAAATAGGTGATAAAATTGTTTGGCATCCATTTTTGCAAAAATTGATTAATGAATTTGGAAATAACGATGAATTTTTAAATTCTTTGAGTGCCAAAATTCATTCTTTTGGTTCTTCTGGTTCCAGAGTTCCATATTTGAAATATAGACGAGATTTGATTAAGTTAATTGAAGAACATAAATTAATACAAGTTAGAAATTGGGTTCAAAAGGAATTAGAGTATCTCAATAGTTATATTAGAACTGAAGAAATTTCTGATGAGGAAAGAGAAATCGGTTTATATTGACCCGCTCGCACCAAGTCTCCCGCTCGCACCAACACTTCCTAAAACTAACCCACAAATCTACCCTGAAAAACGGGATGGCTCGCGCAGCAGTCTCTGACTGCGTGTGTCTATTTTGTGGTCTCAAGACCAAATACTGAGGGGGTATCTCAAAATGAATCGAGATACCCCCTTTGTTATGTATGCCGCTTGATGAAGCATATTTTACCCAGCTGGTTAAGAGTATTCCAATCCAACCGAAGGGTAGAGCAGTCGAGATTGTTTAGAAAAACAAATTACCAAATGCGCTTGACACCATATTGATCAAATATGGATTCAATGCTAATAATGGTCATATCTTCAGTCATTGTTTGAACGATAAGAAGTCTATCGAAAGGGTCTTTGTGATGGAAGGGCAAGCCTTGTAGGGCTAGGATATGCGGTATTTCAATGGGTAATAATTCAATGAATTCCAAGGGTAATCTGAGCGTTATTTGTTCTAAGGACTGTGTCAATGTCAATTTTCCAATACTCGTTTTAATCGCCATTTCCCAAAGCGAAGCGATACTAACAAATAGTTGATTATCGGTATCCAAAACCAATTCTTTTGCGACAGCAGAAATTTGAGAATCGCCCTCTAAAAACCAAATAAGGGTATGGGTATCTAAAAGGTATTTTTTCATTACATGTACTCGTTAAAATCTTCAAGGGGAGCATTGAAATCTTTCGCCATATGAAGCACTAAGCCTTTCATGACACCAAAATTGCGTTGTTTTTTAACTGTCTTTTCATTTTCAATTGTTGCGCTCGTCGTATCCGTTTTTTTAGTAAAGCGAATAATGCTCATGCGTTCTAAATCTCGCAATAAATTGAGCGCATGGTCATTTAATAATTCTATTGTCACTTGCATCATTTAAATTTTCATCAAAGATAAAAGTTTTTATTTACAATTTAAAATTGAAACGATTTATGTTTTACTAAAGCATGTCTCGCTCGCATGAGGTATCTACTCCATCGTCAAAAAAGGCAAAATACTGAGGGGGTATCTCAAAATGAATCGAGATACCCCCTCAGTATTGTATGCCTAAAAAAAAAGCTCGACTATGGCTACATATTATCTCTCGCGTGGAACGCAAGCCTTCGCCATTAGTGGAGCTTTATGATACAAAGGTATGGAATATTTCA